>JALYRS010000004.1 GCA_030855135.1 bacterium
GGTCTATGTTGAAGGACGTCTGCAGACTCGCGACTGGAAGGGCGATGATGGCCAAGATCGCAAGACGACTGAGATCGTGATTGATAACATGATGTTGCTTTCCAACAGCCGCAGTGGCGGTCGAACCACAGCTGAAGATGAAGAAACAGCTCCTCGTGCAGCAACCAAAAGCAAAAAAACTGAAGAAGATGAGGTGGACACCTCAGGTTCAGACCAAGTAGATCAAGTAGAGGATGTCGCAGACGACATTCCATTTTAATAACAACAACCAAGAAAAAGGAACTATATGATTAAAAGAAGAAGAATAATGAGCCGAGTGGCTAAAGCTGACCCAAACTTAACGTTCTCATACAAGAATGTTGATCAGCTCTATAAATTTATTAACGAGCAAGGAATGATTACTCCTCGATCACGCACTGGGTTAGCTCAGAAGCAGCAGCGTCAATTGACCAAGGCGATTAAGTACGCTCGTCAATTAGCGATGATGCCATTCACTCAAACTCTATAACCAGCTTTGCAGCTGTAGCAACCAGAGTCGTCGGTGTACAATCAAGCTTCATGAAAATTGATTTCATTGCGCTTAGAAATACTATCGTTGGAGTACTATTAGTAATCCTAGGTGGAGTAGTGGGTTTTAAGTACGCTCAAACGGGCCGATTACCTCTAAATGCCCAGTCTGCTTTGAGGAACGTCACTAATATTGAGCAACCTACCGAGTACCAAGATGTATCTTTCAGTACATTTTGGGAGGTTTGGGGCAATCTTGAGCGCGATTATCTATATCCTGACAAAATTCAACCAAGCGTAATGGTCGACGGAGCAACCAGCGGCTTAACTTCTTCGCTCGGTGATCCTTACACCGTCTATCTACCTCCCGTACAAAATCAACGCAGTGGTGAGCGCTTAGCAGGTGCTTTTTATGGTGTGGGTATCGAGCTGGGGTATATTGAAAATGTACTAGCGGTCATCGCTCCACTGCCTGATAGTCCGGCGCAGCGAGCGGGAATTCAAGCTAGCGATCTTATTCTGCGTGTTAAAGATGAAAAAAAGGATTTGGATGAAGAAACTACCGGTTGGTCACTCGATCAGGCTGTAAATAATATCCGAGGAGAAAGAGGTACCAGTGTGACGCTGACTTTATTCCGTGAATCATCACCTGGTGAGCCAATTGAGGTGACCATGCAACGAGATGAAATCATCACTAAAACAGTTGAGTTAAACTTTGTAGAACACCAAGGTAAAAGAGTCGCTCATATTAAACTCAGCGGTTTTGGAGAACGAACAGAAGACGAATGGAATCAAGCTGTTGCACAAGTACTGACTCAAAAAAATCAAATTAATGGCATTATTCTTGATATGAGAAATAATCCCGGTGGTTTCTTTGATGGAGCGATTGATATTGCCAGTGACTTTATTGAAGATGGAACAGTCGTTACGCAAAAAGGCAAAGTCACACAACAGGACTTTACTGCACAAGGCAGAGCTCGGTTGGCCTCAATCCCGCTAGAAGTGCTGGTAAATCGAGGTAGTGCTTCAGCCTCTGAGATTGTGGCTGGTGCCTTGCGTGACCAACTAGGTGCAAAGTTGATTGGTGAGAAAACCTTTGGTAAGGGTACAGTCCAAGATAGACGTGAGTTATCGAACGGTGGTGGACTCCATGTAACTATCGCGCAGTGGCTACTACCTAAAGGTGCCTCAATTCAAGATGAAGGTATCCCGGTAGATGTTGAGGTACAGGATGATCTTGAAACAGAAGCAGATGAAGTATTAAATAGAGCTATTGAAGAGTTGTAATCAAGATGAGTATGACGCTAACACCTCAGACCAAAACATTTTTGCTCGGTCTAGCCGTTTCAGTACTTATTATCACGTCATTTCTCGGTGGCGCGATTGCGGATAGAGTTTTCGTTGTTAGGCCGCTTGATTATCTACTCGGTCAACGAACTACACCTAATCTTGGCTCATTGAGTAGCAATCCTGGAGTAAACGCGTTACCAGTGGGTGCCTCAATTGCTGACGTCTCAGAAAAAGCCTCGCAGTCAGTGGTTACCGTCGCCATCAAGCAACAACGTCCTGTGCGCAATAACTTTGGTGGTAATAGCATTCTTGATTATCTCTTGGAACGACAAAATCCCACCGCTCCTACTCTGCAAGAAGTGCAGCAAGATATCGGCACCGGCTTTGTGGTTAATGACCAGGGCTTCATTGTCACTAATCGTCATGTAGTAGACAATCCAAATGCCGAGTACTTAGTGATAGATAAGGATAATAAAGAACACACGGTTGCCAATATCTATCGTGATCCAGCCAATGACTTAGCCATTCTAGAGGTAAATGACTTAACTGCCGCACCACTACCCCTTGGCGACTCAGAGCAAATTAGAGTGGGGGAGTCAGTGATTGCCATTGGTACAGCCTTGGGTGAGTTTAGACACACTGTCACAACGGGTGTCATCTCTGGTCTTGGTCGCGGTATTCAAGCCGGCACGATCTATGGCGGGGATATTGAGTCTCTCGACAATGTAATTCAGACAGATGCGGCTATTAATCCTGGCAACTCAGGAGGTCCCTTAATTGATGCCACGACTGGTCAAGTAATTGGCGTAAATGTGGCAGTGTCAGCTGGGGCTCAAAATGTTGGTTTTGCCTTGCCAATTAATGTAATCAAGGCTTCACTAGA
Source organism: bacterium (assembly GCA_030855135.1). GTDB lineage: Bacteria > Patescibacteriota > Microgenomatia > UBA1400 > PJMF01 > JALYRS01. The sequence continues at coordinate 2,681 of JALYRS010000004.1, forward strand.
AAACTTCAATACTACAGGTCAATTCGCGCGACCATACCTGGGTATTGGCTATCAGACAATCACCCAGCAAGCTGCTTTGCTTAACGATGTACCTCAAGGCGCCTACTTAACTCAAGTGGCAGATGGTAGCTCGGCAGCAGAAGCCGGACTCCAAGTTGGTGACATTATTACTAGCTTTGATGGTCAGGAAATAAAAGAGCAAGATTTAGCTACTCTGATTAATAATAAGAAAATTGGTGACAGAGTTTCAGTCAAGTTTTGGCGCGAAGGTCAAGAGAGTACGGTTGAAGTGTCACTCCAACAGCGACCAAGTTAGGTATCGCTGTCCTTTTCACTATCATTTTCTGCTTGGCTGAGAGCTAAAACTACCGGCTCTAATTGACCTTCTAAAATAATTTCTAAGTTATGCCAGGATTGATTGATTCGATGATCAGTGACGCGGTTCTGGGGAAAATTATATGTGCGAATTTTTTCTGATCGTTGAGCTCTCCCAATAGCGCTACGTGCCTTTCCAAGTGCTAGTAATCGTTTCTCTTCCTCCAACTCCCATAGTTGTGAGCGCAGCAGCTCCATGGCGAATTCTCGGTTTTGGCTCTGGGTACGTGATTGACGAGAAAAAATTGCAATGCCGCTTGGTACATGGGTTAAGCGAACGGCTGAGTTCACCTTATTCACATTTTGGCCACCGGCGCCTCCGGCTCGAGTAAACTGCCAATCTAAATCCTCACTACGGATAGTAACAGCTTGTGGATGAACCTCTGGCAAGACAGCGACTGAGGCAGTAGAAGTATGCACGCGACCTTGAGCTTCAGTGGCCGGCACTCGCTGGACTCGGTGTACGCCAGACTCATATTTAAAGATGTTGTAAGCAGTCTGAGGAACTGTTTCTAGATCACGATCATTGTCTGCTGAGTCTTTAAGCAGTTGTGTCCGGCCTTTCACTTTAATCACTAGATCGTCAACATACTCAACCTTAAGGTTAAGTCGTTCAGCACATCGTAGGTACATGCGGAGTAGATCATTGCCCCAGTTGGCTGCTTCGTCACCACCAGCACCCTGGCGAATTTCAATAATACAGTTAACGTGCTCGGGCGATGTAGCTGATGGTTCATTACTTTGCTGCGTACTTTCATACTCAGCAGCAGCACTTTCTAATTGAGTTTTTTGCTCATTGAGCTGATGAAGCTCTTGTTGGGCGAGGGGACCCATCTCGGGATCAGCCAGCAAAAGAGTAGCCTCGGCAATTCGTTGCGCGAGCTCATCGAGCTGTGCTTGATATGGATTAAACATAGGCAGTCTAGGCTGCTTTTTTAGTGGTTTGCTTCTTTAAGTCGCTTTGTTGTATCTTCAAAGCTTCTTGATAAGTACGTGGTGCTTCTTCAGCAGCTTGAACCGTAGCTTTTTTCTTGGCAGACTTTTCTTGTAAAGCAGCTTTCTTCTTCTCAGCAGCTTGCATCTTTTGCATAAATTTGTCAACCCGACCTTGTCGGTCAACGAAGCGCATCTCACCAGTAAAGAAAGGATGACACTTATTACAGATATCAATCGTGATGCCCTCTAAAGTTGAGCCAGTGGTAAAAGTATTGCCACAAGCACAAGTAACAGCTGATTCTGGAAACCAAGTTGGATGAATTGATTGTTTCATATAATATCCTTTTCCTCGCTTGAATACGAAGACGAAGAGACATTATACCAGAGTTTTGGGGATTATTTACTGTTAAAGTACTAGCTCACTACTAATGGCGTCTCGGTTTCAAGACTGCCGGACTCGATCTCCTCTCAGCTAGGTACACCCCTGCCGTGATTAGTAGTAGGCCTGATAGGTGCCAAACAGTAAACTTCTCCTGCAGTAACCACACGCCAAGAGGCAAATAAATGAGAGGCTGTAAGTAGCCAAATAGTGCTGCTTCAGAAGCTTCAATCCCATCTTGGCCTTTAATGTAGGCAGTTAAGCCGATGATTGAACCAAAAACTGCCATGTAAAGAGAGGCTGCCCACACCGAAGGGTACTGCCAGTCATTTACTGTGAAGTTGAGCAGTTCATTGAGTGATCCTGCCTCAAAGAGACTAAGTACAAAAAAAGTCAGTATTCCAACATAAAAACTTATACTTGTTACCAACAGCTTAGGTAACTTGCGGTAGTATTTTTTCGCTAATGGGTAGTACACCGCATTCGCCAAGTTGTGACCCAGAATGAGTAGATTACCAATGACTGATAGCCGCAAGACCGAGTTTGATTCGCCTAAAATAAAAGGGATCAGTGTCAGAATGAGGGTGCCCGCAACTGCAAAAATCATCCCTTTTAATTCGTGCTTTTCCTGATTTTCGCGGAGCAGCAAAATACTGCCGGCGATGACAAAGATGGGTAGAGAAGAGGTCAGTAAATTTGCTTCAATCGCACCCGCATACTTAAGGCCCCAATAAACGAGCGCCAGGGCGAGTCCCGTACCAATACTTTCGAGCGCCGTAATGATAGCTAAATTTTTCCAAGTAATCTGAATCCTACGCAGATAGTATATGAGAATCGGTAAGCTAAAAAATGCTGCTAAAACAAAACGATAAAGTAAGTAACGAAAGGGAGTAGTGACTTCAAACGAGGGCTTAACAATAATAAAAGCCAAACCCCAGACCATGGTATTGACGAGTAGAAAAAGATAGGAACTCCAACGAGTATTAGTGGCAGATTTTCTCACGTTACTTAGCGTATCACAAAAGCAAATAGCTTTGTTCGAGTTGCTCGATGGCGAGGCTAAGTGAGGTAGTACTTTGTTCGCCGGTGCGCATATTTTTGAGAGTGATGGTGTTGCTGGTCAGCTCAGTTTCACCCACCAAAACTACAAAGCGGATACTTTTTTGGTCAGCCATTTTCAACTGCTTAGCTAACTTATCTACCGTGGGGTAGATCTCGGTAGAGATGCCAGCCTTTCGTAATTCTTGGGCTACCGCCAAAGAGCGAGTGATAGTTGTCTCATCCAGCAATGCCACCAAGACTTGAGCACTACTAGTAGTGTTTGGCAGTAAGCCTAATGCTTCAGCCGCCTCCACCGTTCGATCAAAACCGATACCAAAACCAACCGCTGGCATGTCTACTCCCGATAACTCTGAGATTAAGTTATCGTAACGGCCACCGCCACCCAGCGAGCCAACTGCATAGCCTTCGATCTTACCTTCAAAGATAAGGCCAGTGTAGTAATCTAAGCCACGGGCAATCTGAGCATTAAATCTAAGTGAAGTCGCCGGCACACCTAAGGTAACCGCTAACTCCATCGTTTCTCGAAGCTCATCAGTCGGCTGAGCCGACTCAATGGCCACCAATGCTTTGTTTGCTTCGGCCTCACTCAAGCCCTTACTCTGTAACTCCTGAGACACTACTTCCGGTGAAATTTTATCTAACTTATCTATACTTTGAATAATGCTGGCCACGGGAACTATATCACTTGCAAATGGAGATAGAGCAGCCATTAAACTTCTTCGATCATTAATTTCGATCATGAGCGAGCTCATGCCTAACGCAGCAAATGCCTGGTAAAAAACCGCTAGAATTTCTGCATCTGCGACTAAGGTGTTACTGCCAAAAATATCACAGTCGCACTGAGTGAACTCACGAAATCGACCTTTCTGAGGTTTGTCAGCGCGGAAGACATTCTGAACTTGATAGCGTCTAAAGTTACGAGGCAGTTGTGCTTGATACTGGGCTAAGACTCTTGCCGTTGGTACTGTCTGGTCATAACGAAGACCAACTTGTCGATCGCCACGATCGGTAAAGAGATATATTAATTTCTCTGCTTCTTCGCCGTACTTACCCGTTAAAAGAGAGCCATACTCCAAAGTTGGTGTCTCTAATGGTTCAAAGCCAAACGTTTCAAAAACTGTCTTCATTTTTGCCGCTACCAAGTCACGTTGTCGTTTTTGTGCTGGTAAAAAATCTCGAAAACCCTTCAGTGTTTGGGGAGTGGTAGTGTTCATAGTATCTTTCTGTTGCATTTTAGCATCCTTTCATGGTTGAGATGACGCGCAACACCTTGGTTAGTATTGATTTGGGTGCAGTATTGATTCTGATGGCGTCGGCTATTCCGACTAGATTTAATGTCTTGACCAAAATACCTCTTTTTCTGAATTCCTGCGCTGCTGTGGTAGCGGACATACAACTTGGTAGAAGGGTGATGCAGGATGCCCGTGAAGGGACTGCTTGCCAACCACTAACCTTATTTACCTCATTGATGAACCAGTCTCGAGCGGAGATTTGTTTAGCAACTTGGCACATAATCTTTGCTCTGTTAGCTACTGCAATTAAGGCCACTTTTTGGCCGATGATATTTACACTGTATGGTGCTTTGATTTGTGACAGAGCTTTGATTACGAGCGGATTGGCAATCAGGTAGCCAACGCGCAACCCAGCCATACCTGCCCACTTAGAAAAAGTTCGCAGAATAATTAAGTTAGGATACTTTTGTAGCAGGGGCAGGGAACTCTGGCCAGCAAACTCAAAGTAGGCTTCATCTACTACCACCGGTGTACCAGTTGCTAGTAGTTTGCTAATGGTCGCATTGCTAATCAGAGTGCCAGTCGGATTATTGGGGTTAGCAAGAAATACCAGATCTGCTTTGGCTACAGCGTCGATTGAGTTTTGTAGATTAAGGGTAAAATCAGCCGCCCTAGGAATATTGAGTATGGTTGCACCAGTTACGATCCCGAACAATCGATACATCGGAAATGTTGGGGAGAACTCGACCAAGGTTTTGCCACTCTCTAAAAATAATCGGCAGACCAAATCAATGAGCTCATCTGAACCATTTCCGATGACTAGCATATCTCTATCTAGATCAAGTTCTTGAGCCAAAGCGGTTCTCAGCTCAAGACATGATGCGTCAGGATAGAAGGCGAGCTGTTTGGTAACAGCTACCCAATCGATCTTCAGTGGTGGTAGGTATGCATTCTCTCCTGCATCAAGTTTAAGAATGTCTTCCTGGGGTATCCCCAGCTCACTAGCTATCTCGGCCAATGAGCTGGCAGGCGAGTAGGGCAGTGGTAATTGATTCATGATTGATCTAAAAGTCATATATTCTTTCTGCCACGTAATTGGGTGCGGATGTTGCGCAGTAAATCATTAAATACAGCAGCATCGCGCTCATAAACAGTTTGATCTGCTTTGGGTCGACGAGTAGAAACGCTGGTAATTGTCACCGGCTCCATGATTGTAGCCACTTCCCGAATGTCATTTTCCAGATACGTCTTGCCACTTACCACCACATCAAGTATGGCCATGCACTGTGCGTCAAGCCACCAATAGATCTCGGTTGCACCCTCTACTGTTTCAACCTCTGTTGCTAGACCTTGCTCAGATAACCACTCTTTAGCTAAACGGGGATATGGCGTCAACAAACGTGCATTAGGTACTTCACCCAGTGTTTCCACATTCTGCCGCTGTTTTTTATCAGATAAGTTGGGTGTTGTACCCACTACGAGTCTTGCCGGTTGAGTTTGTGAAGTTTGGGGCAGCGTCTCTCCGGTTTGAAGTTCCTGCTCTAGTGCAATATCGCTACCATTAAAACCAAACGAAACTGTCCGTTCTGGAGTTTCTAAAGTCTCACCTATGCTGCGTGCCCTCATGGCCACCATTAGTAGTGGTAGACCTAAGTTGGGGATTGTATAGACAAGGTTACTTTTATCCACTGGCCGCAGCTCCAAATCTATTAAGCTAAAGAGGCGCAAAAAGTCACCTAACAGCTCTCCTTTTGGGATGGCAACTTTGGTTAATGTCTCTCGATTTAATTTTTCTAACATGTTTATCCTTTATTTATTTAGCGAACCAAAATCTCCATGGAGCCACAAAAAACTCCCTGTGCGAGGGAGTTGAGATTTTGATTCTAAAGGTATAAATGTAATTTAGATATGAGAAATACTCCCGCGCATTGTATGTGGGGAGTGATGATGAGCTAATGATGGTTTGTAACTACTCATGACCTATAGTATACACCATTGTTCAAGTGGTGGACCCGATCGGGCTCGAACCGACCACCTCTGCAATGCGAATGCAGCGCTCTACCAGATGAGCTACGGGCCCTCAGTCAGAGAAAGATAGAGTTCTACTTCATCATTATATGTTGCTTGCCACTTAGCACTGTGTGGCTTCCGACCATACTCTCTGAAGCCAGCTTTTTTATAGAGCGACAGACCGGGTTGATTATCGGCGAAGCAGTTGACGTACAAAATCTCCAACTGATTATCGCGACTAATCTCAATCAGTGTGCTAAGTAACTGGCTGGCTATTCCTTGACCGCGAAAATCTGGCTCAATATAGAGATTATAAATATACGATACATGTGCTTGCTTACTTAAAACTGAGTTGCCTAATTGACTGTAACCAATAAGCGTATCGCCTTCAAAGCAGCCGTAGTAACCAAATGGTGGAGTGTATGCAGCTTGGCGGATATCACTGGCAAAATTGGCCACGGACTTGAACTTCTCACTGTTAAAATCACTTAAAAAAGCAGTGCCGTCATGGCTAAGTGCATGCAAGCGTGCTTGCTGGAAAGTTTCTGCATCATGCTGCGTAAGTGGTCGAGTACGCATAGGAGATTACTCCGGTTCAGTCAAGACCTCGTAGCCTGTTTCTGTAATAAGAAGTGTGTTCTCGTGGCGGTAGCCGAGCTCACCCTCAAGGTATACACCTGGCTCTACGGTCACCACCGAGTTTACCTGTACAATCGACGTATTTTTATGATGTAGTGATGGTGGTTCATGAATATCTAGGCCTACGCCATGACCAGTGGTATGAATAAAGTTTTTCCCATAGCCGGCAGCCTCGATCGGCGAGCGTGCTGCCTGATCTAGAGTACTAGCGAGCATGGGCTGATCTGTTTGACGGGCTTGTTCGATAGCTGCTAAGACTTGGTTGTAAGCAGTTTTAACTGTTTCCTCAACTTTGAGGTAGGTGGGGGTGGGCTGTGGGCCAAACCATATTGTTCTGGACATATCACTACGGTAGCCATTGATTCTGGCCCCAAAGTCGAATAACACGGCCGTATTTTCACCTAAAATTGTATCGGTTGGTTGGTGATGGGGAAGTGCGGCGTGAGCTCCAAAGGCCACAATAGTTGGGAAGGCGGGTCGTTCCGATCCAAGTTCAGCCATTGTTTGATCGATTATTGTCTGCAACTCTTTTTCAGTTATCGAGACATGGAGGCTACGCTCAACACGATTCCAAGTTTGGGCGGCGATTGCTCCCGCTTGTCGGATGTGAGTGATCTCGCTGGCATCCTTAATGGTCCGCAGTTTCCACAGTGGGGCATGGTTATATGGCTGTAAAGGTATTTTCAGCTCTTCGAGCAGTAAGTACTCTTCTACCATCAACTGCTTGGTATCAATTAATAGTTCTTTTAATGAGTGCTTCTTGCTCAATGTCACCAGATGTTCTTTGATGGCTGCCGGGTAAACGCCAATTAAGGGAACTAAGCATGTGTCACTAGGAAGTGGTGAAAAATGTGCATGCAGCAGATAGGCTTTTTTTTGTGTCAGTACTAAGATGCCCTCTCTTTCTTCAGAAAGAAGAAAGACAAAGCCCGTTAGGTAATGAATGTGACTAGGTGTAGTGATAAGCAAAGCTTGTCCAGGATTCAAGCTTGCTTGCATATTAGCAAGTTTAGATAGATCTACCATTATGGTGTTGTATCTTCGGTAGGCACGAGTACGCGGATAACTACTGCTTCTGTAGCAGTTGCTGATGCTTTGGTAATTACCAAGACTTGAGTCTCATCCGGCACCGCCGCTGCGGTAATGGTTAAACCATTACTATCCTGATAAGTAGTAGCTCTGGTAACTTGATAAGTTTCTTCGTTGCCAGAAGCGCGATTAGTAATAGTTAACGATGTTCTGCCTAGTTCGTTGAGTGCCCCTAACGCCACCTGTTTCTCGGGTGGACGTAGAGTAGCGGCGGAGATGACAATTTTTTCTGGTCTGAAAGTATCGTCGTTATCTCTACCGATAATAATCGCCCAGCTACCGACGACAACATCATCTATCTTGATGACTTTTCCAGCTTGTGTTAACTCAACAGTCTCATCGATGGAGAGTATGTGTGTGCCTTTTCTGGTGCGAATCGTAATTGTTTCTGCTGAGATGCGCTGCACTTCACCGACGAAGCCGCGCTTTTTATTACTCAAATCAACTAATACACCTTTAATTTGCTCTCGTTTTTCTACAACTACCTTCTCAATTCTCTCTTTTAGGTTTTTGGTCGTTTCCAGTGTGGTGGCCGAGCTGGAAGCAGACTGGGCAGCAGCTGGGGCTGATACAGTCAGCACTAAACCAAGTAAAAGACAGACAGTGGCTAATCGTAGTAATGAAGTGTATTTAGTCATCATAAGTAGTAGAGTTCTAACGTGTGGCACCGGCTGGTGAAGCAGTAGGAGCGACCGAAGCGCTGGGGGATGCAGTAGCTGCATCGGCTGATACTATCAGTGTCCTTTCCTCCACAGTTTCAACACCTGCCTCATCAAGTGCATGTGTTATCAGTATATTACTTCCTAGTTCAAGATCAACTTTGACCGAAAAATTACCTGAAGAATCAGCTGAAGATATGTACTCTTCGTCATTAACAAAGATAACTATGTAGGAGTTTGCAGCAGTAGCACCGGCAACTGTAGTTTCCCGAGCTGTTTGTACGATCTCATCTTCTGGACTGATAATTGTCAGTGGATTAGCTGCTGCTGTTGGTGATGGCGCAACTAGATTTTGGGCAACGTCTGGTGTTGTTTTTCGTCGAGTTAGTGAGCTACCTGCTCTATAAATCCCAAATGTTAATAAGAGACCTAAACTCAAGCCAATAATAATTGCGAGGATTATTTCTTTCCGCATTGGAATAGCCATTATACCTGAACGGTCCAGTATTGGCAGGGGTGCTTGTTCGAGTGCAGAAGTTTTGTTATGCTCTAGCCTAAGAAAAGGATTTTGTATGGATATAGTGTATTTGGGACATTCTGCCTTTCAACTCAAAGGAAAACGAGGAACAGTAGTCATGGATCCTTATCAGGATTACGTGGGTTTCTCTTTGCCGAGTGTGACTGCTGACATAGTAACTGCTTCGCATCAGCATCCTGATCACAATGCTATCTCTGCTGTCAAAAGTACCAGCCGACGAGAAAAGCCGTTTACAATTGTTAATCCAGGTGAGTATGAAGTCGGGGGTATCTCAGTCTTTGGCACCCAAACATATCATGATTCTGTTGAAGGTGCCGAGCGGGGCATAAACATTATTTACACTGTTTTAATTGATGAGTTAAAACTTTGTCACTTAGGTGACTTAGGACATGAGTTAACGCCTGAACTGATCGAGGCCATTGGTGAGATTGATATACTGCTTTGTCCTGTGGGGGGTCACTTTACTATCAACGCAGCCCAAGCTGTTGCGACGATTAATCAGCTTGAGCCAAGCATTGTCATACCTATGCATTTCCGCACTGATCAACACGATGAAAAAGTCTTTGGTGATGTAGCTGTGTTAGACGTCTTTCTTAAAGAGTACGGTATGGCTACCCAGCCGCAGCCAAAGCTTCAGGTGGAAAAGGGCAACTTACCTGCAACTACAGAACTGGTAGTATTAAGTTCTAGATAATTAAAACTCAAACTATATGAATCCAAAGGTTCCGCCCCACGATTTAGAGGCAGAAGCATCCGTGTTAGGTGCTATTTTGGTTGATCCTGAGGCCATAATTAAAGTTGCTGAAATCATTAAGAACGACAGTTTTTACACTCAAGAACATCAAGAGATGTACACCGCAATGGAGGAGTTGTATGAGAAGCGCTCACCAATTGATGTAGTGACCTTGTCTAACCAATTAAAGAAAAACAAAAAACTTGACCAAGTGGGCGGCGCTTCTGCTATTGCCCAGTTAGCAAACTCCTTATCAACCGCCGCCAATGTAGTGCATTATGCAAAGCTGGTAGCTGAGGCTTCGGTCAAGCGCAAATTAATCTCGCTCTCAGCGGAGCTGGGTGACCTAGCATTTGATGACTCAAAGGAAGCTCGAGACATTTTAGATCTGGCTGAACAAAAAGTTTTTGCCGCAGCCCAGACTCAATCTGGTAAAAGCTTTATTCCGATTAAGTCTGTCTTGGCTGACAGTTTTGAGCGGTTGGATGAACTGCAGCGTTCTGGCAGTGATATCCGTGGCTTACCCACTGGTTTTGCCGATCTGGACAATATCTTGGCCGGCCTACAGGACTCTAACTTAATTATCCTCGCCGCGCGTCCGGGTATGGGTAAAACTGCTTTATCTTTGAACATTACCCAGTACATCTCCGTCACCGCCAAAAAGAAGATTGGTTTTTTCTCCTTGGAAATGAGTCGGGAAGAACTAGTCGATCGGTTACTGGTATCCCAAGCAGATATTGATGCCTGGCGGCTGAAGACTGGTAGACTTGATCAACAAGACTTTATGAAGCTGTCAGATGCAATGGGTGTCTTGGCTGATGCGCAAATTTTCATTGATGATACTCCGGGTATGTCGATTTATGACATGAGAACCAAAGCTCGTCGTTTGATGTCAGAACACGGTATCGATATGATCGTCGTGGACTACCTACAGTTAGCCACGGGACGGACAAAAGATAATCGGGTTCAAGAGGTTGCGGAAATCTCCCAGGGCTTGAAAAATATTGCTCGTGAATTGAAAATTCCAGTTCTGGCATTGGCTCAGTTATCTCGTGCTATTGAGAGTCGGGGAGAGAAGACACCTCAGCTTTCAGACCTGCGTGAATCGGGCTCGATTGAGCAGGATGCTGACGTAGTTCTGTTCTTGTATCGAAAAGATGATGACATACGAGAATCTGTCAGTTTGAGAATTTCTAAGCATCGCAATGGTGCACTAGGGGATGTTGATCTTTACTTTAGAGGTGATCGGGTGCGCTTTTATGGTATGGAGACGCGCCAAAGCAGTTAGACGGTTGGTATGCGTGAGTAGCAGTTAGACGGTTGTCAGCCAGGCTGTGAGGTAAAACCAAACAGTAAGTAAATTAGACTACCTGAGAGCACAACGAAGAAGAGTAAAAAACCCAGATTTGAGCGCATGCTCTTAAGTGATTTTTCCGGATTGGGAGTGTCACTACTGACGATAATCACCAGTGCAATTGCCAACCAGACTGCGCCCCTAATGACGACTGACCAGATACTATCGACAGCAAATAGGGCGGTGACCACTTGATTGACGATACTGACCTCATTTTCCATACAGTAACTATGGTGGATTTAGCCATAAAAAGCAAGGCAGATTGTATATGTATGGTATATAATTGTCTTCTGAGTTTTGCCGACAGATGACTGTCTGGCGGCTGATTCATACTGGCGCGATGGCGGAACTGGTAGACGCGTAGGTCTCAAAAACCTATGGAGCTAACACTTCGTGTGGGTTCGATTCCCACTCGCGCCACTTTTGTAATTTATTTCCCTTTAATACAGTATAATCCCTTTATCGTTCGAGCTACACATACATCTACAGGAGCTGAAGATGTTACATGTTATCTTGAAAGTGACAGTTGTTCACAAGGTTGATGAAGAGCTTGACAGCGAAGTTAGGCGGTATGAACTGCCTGCTTTTTGTCAGATCTTCAGTTCGGCTCGGCAGGTTTCAGGTCAGCGAGTCAAGGATTTTACTGGCATAGAGGAGTGCAACAAAGTTCCTGAACAGTTAGCAGAGGCGCTGTTTGGTTCTTTGAGCTTTGTGGCTGACATCACCATGGATCAGCGCTCCTTTACTTTAACGAGCACTGAATGGGGCTTTGATGCCAATATCGATGCCACTGTGATGAGATGCGTGATGGATGTGGTCAGTGAGACTATGACTTGTGCTTTGTTGTTCGCTAACCTCGTCCTACTACGCGAGCGATAGAGTAGTAGGTTAATTGGGGTGGGAGTTATCTTCCACCTCTTTTTTTACTTTAAAAAATAGACCAAGATCACCACAAATATCTGAGGCAACAACCCCAACACCATGTTTCTGGTAGAGTTATGAAACAAGTTATGGAACTGGTTAAATGGTTTTAGAAAAAATGGCTCCCATTTAAGAAAATTTCGCGGAGCTTCTACAAAATCAGGTAGTAATCCAATAAATGCGCCGATTGCCGCCAATAGTAGGGTGGACGAGCCATCCTGGTACCAAAAAGCGTAAACAGCTACGGTCATTAAAACCAAGTCATTTAACTCCAACAAGATAGCAGTAGATTTTTTGCGACGGCCAGTACTCAAGCCAGTGCCCGCATCCCAATGAGGTATCCAGTCTTGCAAGTAGTGGCTGGCCAAGATTAAGGGGATAAATAACAGTGGATGAGTGAGCTTGGTAGCTATAAAGGCACCGGTTAAACCGTGGGATACTGATAACATAAGAGATTTAGTTTAACATAGAGTATACTTATCGGTATGTTTCCAGTTTTAGTCAGCTTGGGTTTTTTTCAGTTGCGAACACTCACAATTTTCTCTATTTTGGCTTTTTTCACCATGGCCTTCATCTTTTGGCGCAAGGGTAGAGAAGAGCATTATGATGAGTATCAACTTTTTGATAGTTTTCTGCTCTCGACATTTTTTGGTGTATTAACCGGTAGAGTGGTCTTTATTCTCTTTAACGCATCACGATTCATACAAGAACCACTGAGTATTTTTAATATCATCGGCGCGCCGGGATTAAATGTTATGGCAGCTTTAGCTGGGGCAGGTATCTTTTTATATCGTTACGCTAAAAATCATAAATGGGACACCTATGAAGTTCTGGATTACTGGACGTTGGCTATTTCCTTTGGATCCTTCATCTTGTGGCTGGGATTATTTTTTGACGGTACGGGATTTGGTTATCCTACCAACTTGCCCTTGGGGGTGACATTCCCCACAGTTTTCGAGCCGCATCACCCGGTGCAGCTATACTTCGCGTTGGGATATTTTTTGCTCTTTTGGTACTTATCATGGGCAGATTTTCACTACCGGACTTTCTCGTGGTATCGGGGAAGTAAAAACACCGCCCAAACTGGATTTTTAACTAGTTTTTTTGTCATTATTTCAGGCTTAATTTCATTCATCCTAAGTTTTATTCGTCCTTCTCAAGTCTCGCTGGGTGGCTTAGCTCTGGATATTCCCTTGTACGCAGTCATTACCATAGCTGGAGTACTGCTACTATTTGGAAGGTCGGGGAGAAGTCTTCGTTCAAGCAAGCCCCCTCGAAAACCGCCAGCACTAGATCGACTACAGGTCTAGGTATGTGGTTAACTGCTTTATTTGTCCTCCTATTTGATCAGCTGAGTAAGTGGTTTGCTGTGCAACAAGGTTGGGTGGTGTATAACCCGGGGCTTTCGTTTGGAGTTGGGCAGGAGAGCAGTCGCATAGTACTGACTGTAATACTAATCGTGGGGGTTGGAGTTGCCTGGAAAGTACTTAAGCAAGAGCGACAGAGCGCCCCAATAGTTGCTGGCCTGTTCTTCGGCGGTGCAGTGTCGAATATTCTCGATCGGGTACTCCAGGGAGCGGTGATAGATTGGATACCACTTTTTTTACTACCGCTAAAGAATAATCTAGCTGATTGGGCGATTTTTATCGCCCTATGTATTTGGTTGGTACAATTACTTCAAGCTAAGCAAAATAGAAAATGAGTATGAACTTAGAAACTACAATCCTCTTTGAGGACGAAGATATTTTAGTGATCAACAAGCCAGCTGGCGTGGTTGTTAATCAGGCAGAGACTGTGACGGAGATGACTGTGCAGTCTTGGCATGAAGCGCGCGTAGCAACGTATATCCACCAGGAAGGTTTTGCCCGGGGAATGCTAAAGTCTGAGTACTTTGATGTTAGTTACGGCACACCGGAAGAAATTTTTGCCCAGCGTGGTGGAGTAGTGCATCGACTCGACAAAGATACCAGTGGTGTGTTGATTTTGGCCAAGCATCCAGCATCGCTACTTCATTTGTTATATCAGTTTAGGGAAAGGTTAGTTCAGAAAGAGTACCTTTGCCTAGTACACGGAAAAGTGCAACTTGCTGAGGCCACATTAGATATTCCTTTAGGGAGGGCCAGTCGAGATCGAAAGTTATTTGCAGCTCAGCCTGATGGGAGACCAGCAGTCACCAAGTATAGAGTTGAGGAAATGTATGGTGGGTTGGCAGTAGATCAGTTATTTGAGGATATCCAGGCTAAAGAGGGGAGAGGAGTCCCCTCTGAAGTTGCCAAACTTACCAAAAGTGCATTTAAAAAACGTATAGCAATCTATCAGGGATTCTCATTGGTGAAGTGCTGGCCGAAAACTGGTCGGACGCATCAAATACGAGTGCACATGGCCCATATCCAACATCCAGTAGTAGGGGACAGCTTTTATCTGGGAAAGAAAAGAAGAGTTCTAGATCCCTTATGGTGTCCACGGCAGTTTCTCCATGCGGTGCAGCTAGAGCTGAGTCATCCCCGAAGTAATGCACCAATAGTATTTTCAGCCCCGGTGGCTCAAGAGCTCCAAAACGCTACCAAGTATTTACTCAAGTAACACAAGCTCGCCATGCGTAGCCAATACATATTTTTGCTACTTGCATCAACTGTTATGAAGTAGTTTAATACCTGCTAATACATATTGAATTGCGAAGGCACTCAAAGCTTCGCTCCCAAGTAACGAACCCTACGTGAGTAGGAGGACACCAAGTCGAGTGAAAGCGATGGGTGCTTTTTTAGTACATTATGAAAGAAAATTTTGTCCCCAAAACCGTTTTTGATAATAAACTTCAACTAGCGTTTGCCGGTGCAGACAGAGTAGTGCCTAATACTGGTAAGTCAGAAAAGTTTGAAGCCATTGCAACTTTGGCTGATACCTATGGCATCGAAACAGTCCCTATGCTGTCGGTAGTGGCCGGCGAGTTTGAGTACGACGAGCCGAGCAGTACTTCAGCCCCAGCGGTAGCCAGAAACAAAGCCGGCTGGCTAAAAGAGCAGTTGATCCACGAACGAGTGACGGCTGGAGCTGACACCAACTTTTTTATGCAGAAGCCCGAGGGCTGGGTTCATTGGAGTAAATTAGAAAGAGCTCACCATGAAGCTGACGTCTCGCTCATCGTAGAACAGTACCAAGTACTGAGGGATCTACTAGTCTTTCCCAAAACTGCCGATGGTCACATCCGCATGGCTTGGGAAGTGGCCCTCGATATTTTAAATGGCAAACATCACACTTTCAGTGAATGGATCCTTATCAAGGCCAAGCCAATTCCCTTGGAATTATTTAATCAAGCATTTGATCAGGCTGTTACATCGGGACTTTTGCTAAAAAGTAACTCCCGAATGGCAATGATCGAGATGCTAATTGAAAGCGGAGCGGTGGTGGAGGTTGGTTTTGTGCCAGCAAATGTGGTCAGTAATCAAGAAAGCGTCAGACCCTATATGATGACACCTGACCAAGCCCTTCTCAGACAAGCAGAATCTGATATTATCAGTACGACCCCTCACGCCATGTTTGCCTTGGCCTAGAGAGTCGTATATATGACAGATATTGTTTTTGAACTTATTACCCAAGAAGAGCAGCGTCAAAAAGAGATGATCGGTTTGATTCCTTCCGAAAACCATATCTCACCAGCAGTTTCACAGGTGCTCTCCAGCACTCTGAACAGTAAATACTCAGAGGGTTACCCTGGACGTAGATACTATGAGGGTAATCAGATCATCGATAAAATTGAGCTCTTAGCACAAGAACGGATTAAAAAATTATTCGGAGTGCCGTACGTTAATGTACAGCCTTACTCTGGTTCACCTGCCAACTCGGCAATTATGTTTGCTTTGATGGAGCCAGGGGAGACAGTGATGGGCCTGAAGCTGAGTATGGGTGGTCATCTGACTCATGGACATCCGGCAGTGACATTTTCGGGAAAGTACTTTAAGAGCGTTCAGTTTGGTGTCAATACAGATGCTCGGATTGACTTTGATGAGGTGCGAGCCTTAGCGCTTGAGCATAAACCTAAAGTGATTATCGCTGGTACAACAGCGTACCCCTTCATCCTAGATTTCTCACAGTTTAGAAGCATCGCGGACGAGGTGGGGGCGTGGTTAGTGGCCGATATTTCGCATATTACGGGCTTGGTAGTAGCGGGGGAGTACCCATCACCAGTGGCTGCGGCTGACGTCATTATGTCTACCACACACAAAACGTTTAGAGGACCTCGCGGAGCCATGATCTTAGTCACCGATAGAGGCTTAGCTCGTGATCCCGAGTTAGGTAAAAAGATTGACTCAGCAATAATCCCTGGCTTGCAAGGTGGACCGCATAACGCAACAACCGCTGGCATTGCCATAGCAGCCGAGGAGGCACACCGGCCAGCATTCAAGAGCTACGCTCAACAGGTCAAGAAAAATGCCCAAGCTTTGGCTGCGGCATTGATGGAGTTGGAGTTGGAGCTGGTGGGCTCAGGTACTGAAACACATTTACTCGTGTTAGATCTAAGCAAATTTGGGGTGGGACTCGGCACACAGGTCGCCTTTGCCATGGATGTTGCGGGCATGTATGCCAACCGTAATACGGTCCCTGATGAAAAAGGCTCACCCTTCTATCCATCGGGCATTAGGTTGGGCACACCATTGGTTACCACTCGGGGCATGAAAGAACCGGAAATGAAGCAGATCGCTACCTGGATTAAGCGAGTAATTGACGTGGTGGTAGGACAGCAGTTACCCACGGATAAAGTTGAACGACGACAATTTTTGAAAAAATTTAAACAGGAAGCTGCATTTAATTCTGAGCTGCTGAGTATTCGTGAAGAAGTCAAGAAAATGGCAGAGCGTTTTCCTTTGTTTAAGTGGTAAGCATGCTAGTGACGGACGGCTTCGATTAGGATTAAGCCGCGGGCTTTTTTTAGAGCAATACTTTTCCCACCTTTATAGAGTTCAATAGTAAAGTTTTCGTTTTCCAAAAATGAAACTAAACGGGCGAGTGATTGATGAGGTACTGGGTGAAATTCACACATCAGGCGTTTTACAAAATGTAACTGGCTCTGGGCAGCTCTCAGTACTTCTTCTTCCATTCCTTCAATATCCATTTTCAAGAGATCAATCGGTGTTGCGAGCACGGCTGTTAATGGTTCGGCGAACACGGTAAATGGTTCACTCTCTTGTGTCTCGTTCCACGCACCGTCCAGTATGCCCGCAGTGCTATGCCATTGTTCAGGAGTTGTGTCACGAAACAAGGTTAGCTCTTCCTCGCCGGCAGAGACTGCTATTTGGCGCAGCTCAACATCTTCCAAACGATTCTGTTCGACATTCTCACGTAGTAGTTCATAGCTGCGTGGATTAGGTTCGATAGCCATGATTCGAGAAAGAGGAAAGAGTTTCTTAAAGTAGAGGGTAGCTAACCCAATGTGCGCACCGACGTCGATGATTACTGGTGAGGCAGATTCACTTTCAAAGTAATAACAATCCTGGGTAAAGATCTCTTGCTTCAAATGATGATACTCTTCGGAGTTATCAAAGCTAACAATAAAGTTATGTAGTTTTGTACTGGGCATGGTGATAGTATACGACTATGTCAACACAACAGTTAGTCGGAGCCCACGTATCAGCCGCTGGGGGGTATGAAAAAGCAGTAGAAAGAGCTGCCGCCATTGGCGCAAACTGCGTACAGTTATTTTCGGGAAGTCCTCGGGTTTGGCGACGGCCAGAATTAGCGAAAATTGATGCCAACAAAGTGTTTTCATTCCAAGATAAATTAAGTGTTGAGACAATCTTTACTCACTCGATCTATTTGCTCAATATGTGCTCTGAAAATCCCGAATCAGTTCGGAAAACCCGCGAAGTGCTAGAGTTTGATTTGAGCTTTGATGCTTTGTTAAAAGGCCACGGTGTAGTGGTTCATGTAGGCAGTCATCAGGGTAGAGGTTGGGAGGCCGTTCGTGAACAGGTAGTACGAGAAATAGCGACTGTGATTGAGGCTACTCCCGAGTCTTCAACGTTCATCATTGAGAATTCAGCCGGACAGCAAGGTAAAGTACTAAGCGATTTAGCAGAAATTCGTTGGGTGCTGGATCAGCTACAGTCGCAACGTGTGAAGTGGTGTTTTGACACCTGTCATGGTCACGCGGCTGGCTATGCTCTGGGTCAGCACGCACCGGCAGTAACTGAGCCAAAGCTCATGGAAAAGCCACAACGTGACTTTACAGCCACCGAAGAAATAGAACGCCTGCATCTCGAGGAAGAGCTGGCCTGTATTCATGTAAACGATAGTCGAGATCCGTATATTTCTGGCAGAGACAGACACGATAATATTGGCGATGGCACCATTGGAGCTGAGAACCTGGGTTACTTTTTGAATCACAAGGTTATTAAAGGGATTCCTCTAATTACAGAAGTTCCTGGTTTGAACAATGAGGGACCTGATTTAGAAAACATGCAACGAATTAAAGGGTTGCTGAAGCATTCTTAGTATGACGATTTTTGATGGTCTACAACTAGCGGCGGAGAAAGAAATTGCCATTAAAGCAAGAGTAGATGCGTTGCTGCAAGCAGGGCGAAAGATCTGCATCGCAGCTATTTTATTTGAAGAAGACGCCGGCAGTCGGTTGTACACGCGACTAAAGCAAGAGGCGGCAGCCCGAGTGGGGATGGAGTATCAAGTCTATACCTTCTCGATGAATGACTCGCTGCAGCTAGTGCTGTCACAACTGCAACTACTTAACACAGATAGGCGGGTAACAGGCATTATTATTCAGAAACCGAGTAAACAAAAATGGGAAGAAATTGTCACAACTATGGGTGGTGGACCAACCTTCGCAGAGTGGTGGCAGAGTCTTGTTTCTCATATAGAACTGCGTAAAGACGTCGATGGTTTGCACCCAGTTACCTTGCAAGCGATAGTTGATGGTCGGCGAGCAGAGCAAGGATTAGTGATGCCGGCTACTGCTAAAGCAGTTATCACGATTCTAGAACAAGCTGAGTTGATACGTGCCGATGCTACTTATATTATTTTGGGTCGGTCAGATATTCTGGGTAAACCACTCTGGCATGAGCTACTGCATCGCGGTTTACAAGCTGAGATGATCGGTTCAGCAGAGCTTAGGCATAGAAAAGAACTAGGACTGGGTCTAAAAGATGCGACGGTGATCATCACAGCCACGGGACGACCTGGTTTAATTACCGGTGATCTGTTACTTCCAGGTGCTGCCGTGATTGACGTAGGGGAGCCCAAGCCTGATGTTGATCGGGAGAGCGTAGAGCCAGTGGCAGGATTTTTGACCCCAGTACCAGGTGGAGTAGGACCAGTAACTGTAGTTAGTCTACTGGAAAACGCCCTCGATCTTGTCGAGTCTGTGGTATAATCCAACTCTTAATACATTTATTTAGGCAGATCTAGTTTGAGTCCTGATTCACTAGTCGCTGCCTGTCTCACAAAGACAAACAAGGACAATAATGATTGATCCAACAAAATTGCCTCAACAGGCACCAGAATATGATTTAAGTGAACTGCTTGAAGCAGGTGCTCACTTTGGTCACCAAAGTCGTAAATGGCACCCATCCATGAAGCAATACATTTATATGGAAAAAGATGGTGTTCATATTTTTGACTTAGCTAAAACAGCTGAACAATTAAAAATTGCCTACAACTTTGCTTTCCAATTAGGTCAACAAAAAAAAGTGCTTATTATCGTTGGCACTAAGCGCCAAGCTCGTGAATTAATTAGAACAGCCGCCGAAGACGCAGGCTGTATGTACATTACTGCTCGTTGGCTAGGTGGTTTATTGACTAACTGGGATCAAGTTAAAAAATCTCTCAAACGCATGTTAGAAATTGAAGAAGGTCTAGCCAACGATTCATACAAAGGTTACACCAAATTTGAGCGAGTCCAGCTTGATAAAGAGCGAGGTCGTTTAGATCGTTTCTTTAGTGGTATCAAAAACCTCAAAGCCAAGCCAGATGCTTTATTCATCATTGACCCGGGTCGCGAGAAAAATGCAGTTGATGAGGCTGTTAGTGTTGGTGTACCAGTGATGGGTTTGGTTGACTCTAATACTGATCCACGCGCACTAGACGTAGCAATTCCTGCTAATGACGATGCTTTAGGCAGTATCAAGTATATTGTTGAAGCTGTGGCTGCTGGTTACAAGGCTGGTCGACAAGCAAAAACTCAATAAAGGACTCTATGGCATACACTGCAGCTGATATCAAAAAACTTCGTGAAGAAACCGGTGCTGGCATGATGGACTGTAAAAAAGCCCTTGATGAAGCGGGTGGTGAGTACGATCAAGCTCGAGAGTTAGTCTTCAAACGTGGTCTAGCAAAAGCTGAAAAGAAATCAGATCGGGAGACCAATATTGGCTTCATCACCAGTTATGTTCATGGCACCGCCCAGGTAGGCGCAATGGTTGAAATTTTGTGTGAAACCGACTTTGTGGCTCGTAACCCAGAGTTCCAGGCCATGGCTAAAGATATTGCGATGCAAGTAGTGGCATTGTCACCCGCTGATACAACTGAGTTGTTGGCACAAGAGAACATGAAGAATCCTGACCTTACTATTGAAGAAACCATCAAAAGTCTCAGCGGTAAGATCGGTGAAAAGTTTGTCCTCAATCGATTTGTGCGATATCAAGTTGGTGAGTAAGTGACTCGTCACGAAAGTAGCGGGTTTTTAGTTGAGTTACTCAATTAACATCGCGTCACCAAAACTGAAGAAGCGATACTTATTCTGGATAGCGGCTTGATAAGCACGGCCAACTAGACTATCTCCAAAAGTACTGAACTCCACTGAAGTATTTGGTTGTGAAACAAAGGCAGAAATCAGCATTAGCAGTGTTGATTGCGGCTGATGAAAGTTGGTCACTAGAGCGTCGACAAATTTAATTTTATAAGGTGGGTAGATGAAAATATTCGTTGTTCCGACACCCGCTACTACTTGACCTTGGTTATTGGTAGAACTTTCTAAAACTCTAGAGGTTGTGGTTCCCACGGCAATAATTCGTTGATGATTCTGCTTAGCTTGATTAAGTTTTTCAGCTGTTGTGGTGCTGATAGAGTACCACTCATGATGCATCTGATGATGTGCTATGTTTTGTTCTTTAACGGGCATAAAAGTACCTAGGCCAACATGAAGAGTTACCTCGATAATTTGAACACCTTTATTGTTCAACTCACGATCAATGCCAGGCGTAAAATGAAGCCCGGCTGTCGGAGCTGCAGCCGAGCCAGCTACTTTGGCGTAGGTGGTTTGATACTTCTCACGTAGCTCAGGCTGATCTTCAGGATTCCAGTGAATATAAGGGGGTAAAGGCAGTTCGCCGATACTTGCCAGTGTACCTAGTAGTTGATGATGTGGCTGATTGAATGATAGCAACCGACTGTAACCAGTTATGCTTTCACAGGTAGCTTGAAGTTGATGATCAAACTCAACTACTTGTCCCGGTTTTAGTCCGGGTTTGGTTAAGCACTCCCAGGTATCAAAACCTACATTCGCTTCTTTGGGTTGCTCGATTCGACGTACCAACAAAACTTCAACTTGGCCACCGGTGCTTTTTTTACCAAATACACGCGCAGGAATAACCTTAGTGTTATTACGAACTATGACATCACCCTTTCTCAACAAACGGGGAAGATCAAAAAAATGGTGATGGCTAATACTCTCAGTCTTGCGATCTAGGACCAATAGGCGACTGTGATCACGGGGGACTGTGGGCGTTTGGGCAATTAGTGAGTTAGGCAACTCGTAATGAAAATCGGTTAACTGTAAGTTTGACATAGATAAAGATGGCACGATTGTACCTCGCTTGAGTCTTAATGATAAGATATGGGGTGAACACTTTTACCTTTGAACTCCAAAAAACTAAGAATAAAGCACGAGCCGGAGTTATGACCACTCCGCACGGTGCGATTGAAACGCCTGTTTTCATGCCGGTGGGTACACAAGGATCAGTCAAAAGTCTCGATTCTCATGACGTTGAAAACACTGGGGCTCAAATTCTTCTTGGTAATACTTATCACCTCTACCTGCGGCCAGGTGTTCGTAAACTTGAACAGTACGGTGGTTTACATGCATTAATGAATTGGCAGAAGCCAATCTTAACCGACTCAGGTGGCTTTCAGGTTTTTTCGCTGGGCTTGCAGTACAAAGCGAAGGAGGACTTCGAGGTACTTATAGAAAGCCAAGCTCCAAAAGCAGCGGCCAAAATTTCCGAAAGTGGAGTAGAGTTTACCTCTCACTTAGATGGTTCAAAGCACGTTTTTACTCCTAGCTCGGCCATTGAGATTCAACGAAGTATTGGGGCAGACATTATTATGGCCTTTGACGAATGCACCCCTGATGATGCTTCACCTGAGTATGCGGCAGAGGCTTGTGACAGGACTCATCGCTGGGCGCAACAATGTATTGACACCTGGAATGCTCATGATCAGCTGAGTACCTACGGAAAACATCAAGCACTTTTTGGCATCATTCAAGGTGGTATGCACCAAGAGCTAAGAATTGCTTCGGCCAAAGCAATTACAGCTTTACCATTTGAAGGTATCGCGGTGGGTGGAGAAACGGTTGGTTACAACATGTTCGGCACTGCTGAAATGATGGGTTGGATTGAGCCCTTGCTGCCGGTGGATAAACCTAGATACGCGATGGGACTCGGTAGAGATCCTCAAGATATTATCGACGCTATTCTCATGGGATTCGATATGTTTGACTGTGTGGGGCCAACACGTTTGGCTCGAAATGGCGCGCTGTATGCTGGTCATTTAGATACGAGGGGAGAGGTGCCGGAGTTTGTCTCAGAGTACAAGCATGGTCGAATTTCAATCAATAAAACAACCTTTGCCAACGATACGACCGTCATTCAAGAAGGCTGTACATGTTTTACCTGTAGCCACGGATATAGCAGAGCCTACCTACATCATCTATCTCGAACTAAAGAATTAAGCTATTATCGATTAGCTAGTATTCACAACGTGCACTTCATGGTGCAGCTAGCCAAAGAGATGAGAGCATATATCAATGGTTAAAGATTATCGTCTTCCCCGCAAGGGAAAAGCTGCCCCTGCCCGCAGTCAGACTCCTCGCCGGTTTGTCGCCAAGAAACGAGGTGTGCCGTTGCGTCCTACCAAACCTACTCGAACCATAAAACCTCGATCAAGTATCTCTCGTTCGTCTTCTAAAAATAAAAAACCACCAAGTAGCTGGGTATCGACAGCCATAGTGGTAGTGGTGGGAATTGTGGTCCTAATCCTAAGTGGGTTACTTGCTTTCAATTGGCTACTGCCCCAATTAATTCCCTTGGAGCGGGCGCTGGTAGTGTCATTACTCAGTCACTCTGGTACGCCGCAGACGGGTAAAGTTGCCACAGTAGCTGTCTTTAAGCCTGATGACCAGTTGATCACACTCTACATGGTCTCTCCGGCAGATGATCAAGCGATCGCTACTGCATCAGCGGATCTAACTCAAACTCATGCTGCCCAGAGTCTACTGCTACAGAGAACCTTTGACGGCAGTATCGTAACTCCAGAGGGCACTGTGCCGTTACGCCGCGCTGGTATGGTCGAGTTACTTCGTGCGGCCATGAGCGAACAGAGTTTGACCAATCTAAGTAGAGCCGAGTTATTTAAGCTGTGGTTATTTGCTCGCAGCATACCCAACGGTAAGTTTGTAGTGGAGAACAAAACCTATGGAGCCTGGCAAGCTGTGAGTAAAAGTGTTTTACCCGCCGACGAACTACAGAAATGTTCGATTGCGGTGACTAATGGGACACCCAAAGCCGGTTTGGCTAATACAGTTTCAGCAATCTTTGAGAACAGCGGTTATCCGGTGGTGAGAGTGGTAGCTTCGGAAAAAGTGGTCGAGACCACTCGCGTGGTGGTCAGTGATGCTTCGGCAACGAATCCATGCTTCGATGAAGCGGAAACAATTGCTAGAGTGTTACCAACAGGTGTGGCAGTCACAGCAGATACAGCTACTACAGAAAAGCATCGATCAGCTATTGTGGTGGAAGTCGGCTCAGATGTACAAAGCTGGTTTAGCGGTCTTTAATCTTCTAAACGTTCGGTGTCATCAGCGGCTTTTTCGACATCACTCTCGACTTCAATTGAGGCATCGCCATGGGTCTCATCATCCAGTAAGAATCTATCATCAACATCATTGATTGCAGCCATAGTTGTCTTGTTGGGTGGGAACGAATGGACATCCTTGTTTACGACGGCTCTTAGTGATTCTTTGATAAAAATTGCGCAGTGATTTGAAGAAATTGACTGAATATAGCACTCATACTGATTACCCGTTTCGATGAGCTTAGAGAGTCTAAAAGATACATCCTCTGGTAATGAACCAATGTAATTTTTTCCCGCTTCGACAGAGATGTAACGACTTTTTGGTTTTAACTCGCACGCTTGACCCACGGCGAGACTTTCGAGCACATTTTTACTGGCTAAGCGATGGAGTTCTATAGTTTTGGTTTTACCTGGTTCTTCGATGAAGTTAGGGGAGAAGAATGCTGGAACACTTGGTAACTGATTATTATCTAATTTTGCTAAATTTTTCTTGGCCACAGTGTTGGATTTGTCTAACTCGATGACTTTTTTGAAGCATTGTTTAGCTTTTTTTAGGTCACCCAGCTGAATATGGGCGATACCCAGACGATTTAAGGCCCCAAGATCACTGGTATTCATATCAAGGATAAGCTGATTAAAGTCGAGTGCAGCAGTCCAATTTTGTTGTTTTGCAGCTTGAATTGCTTGGGTGAGGGCGGTTTGGGCGTTCATAAAAATACTCTCTTCAGCAGGAAGAATACTGTTCAACGCAGTGATTGTCAACCTGAAATTGCCGCAGTGCAGTTTGGCCCGGAAAAGAGTAAAATAGCCTCCTATGAGGAGACGAGAGAAGTTTGTTATCGCCGCCGCCTTACTAAGTGTCGGGTTATTGATTGTTCAGTATATTCCACTTGAGTTCCGCTACTTGGCGGTGGGGTTGTTTACTTTGCTGAGTTACGCCGTAACTTTTTGGGCGCTAAAAGAGGATCTGCAAGCACATGAGTGGGTGACAATAGTGCCATTTCCTGCCTTGTATGCCGGTGCCGTAGGCTTATTCTATTTTCTCTTACCGGAAAGTATTCTAAGTCGTGTTTTTGTTTTAGTTTTATTTGGCATAGGTATGTATGCCTTATTTTTGACCTCAAATATTTTCTCGGTGGCGAAGGGGAGAACCATTCAACTACTCCATGCAGCCCATGCGATTGGATTACTTTTTACCCTTCTAACATCGCTACTTTTCACCAATACTATTTATTCTCTGCGGTTACCATTTTATATCCTGGTTCCTCTCATCGCTTTAGTACATTTTCCGCTGATTTTAATGTCATTATGGTCAATTGAGTTGCGAAGTAACGTAAGCAAGGAAGTAGTGGGTCTGAGCGCCTTTTTGACCCTAATCTTAGCTGAGTTGAGCTTGATGCTGACATTTTTCCCTATCTCGGTTTGGAACATTGCCTTATTGTTGATGGCTAGTTTATATATTGGCCTGGGAATACTCCACAGCTTCTTGAGGGGAAGGCTGTTTTCTAAGACGTTAAATGAGTATTGGCTAGTGGCGACCTTTGTAGCCATAATATTTTTCTTAGTATTTCCGCTGAAGTAATACTTAAAAGTTATTTTGTTGGCAATCCTGCTGCAAGGGGATAGAACAGAGTATCTACCAGGCTAAAAGTAGAGAAGTGATATAGTTTGATATAGTGGAGAAGTACTGTGGAAAACTCGTGAAAATTATAGGACGTGATTAAGTCCTTACCAGGCTAGATGAATCTGTTTCTAACCAATTTCTTACTTTGATTTAAGCAACACTATAAAAAAACATCTACTCAAGAAGTATCGTAGCCATCTTCTGGAGTAGAGCTGTAAGCAGAAATAACCCGAATACGTATTTTCAGATATTACCGCAGGGCAAATTTGGCCTAAAATTGACCTATTTCCGAGAGAGCTGAGAGGGCATATTATCAGTGTTCTTACACAAAATACAGTGTACCTAACTAGGAATTAATAGACCAAGCTAATGACGCATATTCAAAATAAATAAAAAGCCGTAAAAAAGCTATCTCTATACGCTCCCCCCGTGGTGGAAACAACTGATTTTACATGTCGCACAATAATACTTTTGCGACATAGACCATGATTTCAGCCAAGTGACTACTTATTTTTACTGCTCGCCTCTTATTATTTTTAACGACAATTCTTTTTTTTAACCGCTCTCTATCTTGTCATTTACTCAAGAGTATTCCTCCCTCTTGGCCAGATATGCCATGGTTGTGCCCCGAGCTTAGGAGGCACTACCCTTTTTATTGTGCGACATAGAACTACTCTTTTTCTCAAGTAGGTGTATTTTGAAGATGACTTACTACCCAGCTAAAAAATAAAAAGCCGTTTTTGAGCCTCTCCAAAATCGGCTTTTTCAGCAGCCACTGCTATCTTTGATCAGTTGCCTGCTTTGGTCAGTAGTAGAAAGTATTCATTTGCTTTTGCATTTTTTTATAGTAGCGTTCCGGTGAGATGTTGTAGTATCAGTAGTCGATTTTTAACCGGGCCCCAATGAGATGGTAAACCTGTACTTAAAAAAAACTGACTGACGTAACTATAATTTGTTTATAAATAGTGAATATGCTATATGAGGTACTGCGCGAAAAAAACCCTGAGTTATCAACAGTTAAGTTCGGTAGTTGTTCGATAGATTTTCTATCTCACGAGCAAGGTGTCGATATTATTTTTGAGTATAAAATGTGTCACTGAAAAGTGCTTATACACAGGCATTAATAATCGGTCATGCACCTTAGCAGCTAGCGTGCTTCTCTGCTAATTTTTGCTATACCAAATATGTAAACGAAAATGGGGAGAGAGAAAAAATCAACAACCTCATTGCAGCGAGCAAAGGTGAAGGGCAGTAATAGCTAGCAAACTCTAACTAAGAGTATACTAACAACATGCCAGTACCAACACAAGCAGACGCTGCTCTACTCACTTTTCTGGAGCATTTAGAGGTTGAGCGTAATGTGAGTCAGTTGACCATTAGAAACTACAGTCATTATTTGAGACGATTTGTGGAGTGGTTAGCAGAGCAGGGACTGGATAAAGTTACCGATATAGATCAAGACGTGATGAGAAAATATCGAATTCACTTGGCTAGATACATGGATGCTCATGACCAGCCGCTCTCAAAAAAAACCCAGAGTTACTACATCATTGGTTTGCGTTCGTGGCTGAAGTGGTTGGTAAAAAATGACGTGGATGTACTGCATCCGGAAAAAATTGATTTGCCAAAAGGTGAATCAACTCACATGAAGTTCTTGCCAGCGGCCGCGATTGAGAAGTTGCTAAGCCAACCGGATATCTCTACCCCAGCCGGTTTACGTGATAAAGCGATTTTAGAGGTCCTCTTCTCTACCGGTCTGCGGGTCAGTGAGTTAGTTTCACTTAATCGGGATCAAGTTGATATCGAGCGACGTGAGTTTGGTGTGATTGGAAAAGGTCGACGTCCGAGAGTAGTTTTTTTGAGTAACAGTGCTGCCAAGTGGTTGAACGAGTGGCTAAATTGCCGTGAAGATAACTGGCGACCGATCTTCATTCGTTTCTCGCGGGGAAAGCCGGATTTGCTGGCTGACGGTGAGGAGATGCGCCTTACAACCAGAAGTGTCCAGCGATTTGTAGATCACTACTGTCGACAAGCACGCTTGCCTATTAAGTTAAGTCCTCATGGATTACGACACAGCTTTGCCACAGATTTATTGTCAAATGGGGCCGGCTTACGCGATGTACAGGAGATGTTAGGTCACAAAAGTATTGCTACCACTCAGATTTACACCCATGTCACCAGACCACAGCTACGTAAAGCGCATGGTGAATTTCATACTAAGGTTGAGTAACTGGCATTGAAGATAAAAAATGTTACAATTGCCAGTACCCCAGCTTGGGGTGCACGTATCCCTGAGGGCCGTTAGCTCATCTGGTAGAGCGCTACTATGGCATAGTAGAGGTGATCGGTTCGAGCCCGATACGGTCCACTCTTTTAGAGTTTACCAAAATTATTTTTCCTCAGGTACTGCAGCTACAATTTCTTCCAAGACTTTATATGTCAGCGCGACGGCAGCAACTTTACTGTCTTTCTTTAAGCGCATCAGGATCACACCTTGGGTTGGGCGAGTTAGAACCGGAATACTTGATTTGGTCACCGGCAGTTTAATGGTTTGACCGTCGGTCGTGCTAATCACCACTTCTTCGTGTTCATGTGTCACCATGCGAGCTATGGCCACTTTGCCAGTGCGGGTGGTAATTTCAGCCACCTTGACGCCCATACCTGATCGTTTTTGCAGTGGATACTCACTGAGTTTTGTTCGTTTGCCGAGTCCATTCTCAGTCACAACTAACAGCTGTTCGAAGGTGCCTTTTTTACCATCTGAAAGAGCTTCATCGTCCATATTGAATGCTTCGACACCGACTACATAATCGCCCTTGGCGATGGTAATACCCTTCACGCCTTTAGTGTCACGGTGGGAAGATTTAACTTCAGCTTCTGAGAAGCGGATAGATTTTCCTTGATGAGTAATCAAGAGAATATGATCGCTTCCACTGGTTAATTTTCCCCAGACTAACTGATCACTGTCATTGAGAGTAATGGCCACAATACCGTTTTGGCGGATGTTGTCATAGAGCTTGACGGCTGTCTTTTTGACTAAGCCCTCACGGGTAGCCAGCGTAATGAATTTATCTTTGTCCTGCTGTTCATTCAAAATTAACATGGCTTGGACTAACTCATCCGGTTTGAGATTAACTAGGTTTACAATGGCCGTACCTTTAGCTTGACGGCTGGTATCTGGTACGTCAAAAGCTCTAAGCTTGAAGACCCGACCTTGGTTAGTGAAAAGTAAGAGTGTGTCATGGGTGTTGGCCGTGAGGAGGAACTTGACTGCATCTTCTTCACGCATCTTTACGCCAGTTGCACCTTTGCCACCACGAGCTTGGGCGCGGAAAGCAGTTGGGCTAAGACGTTTGACATAACCAGTTTCGGTGAGCGTGATCACAGCAGCTTCATTGGCCACTAGATCTTCCTCTGAGAACTCCCCTACTTTGCCTTTGACTAACTTGGTTTTTCGTTCGTCGCCGTAGAGGGAAATTAATTCCTGTACTTCCGTCACGATCGTATCCAGGATTCGCTGTGGCTCTTTGAGCAGATGGAGCAAGATATCAATACTCTTTTTTAGAGCTGCGTACTCTTCTTCAATCTTCTGGCGTTCTAGGGCAGCCAAGCGTTTGAGCTGCATTTCCAAAATTGCGGTAGCTTGGACATCGGTTAACTTGAACTTTTCCATCAAGGAGTTTTTAGCAGTTTCAGTATCAGGAGAGCGGCGAATAGTTTCAATCACGTCGTCAAGATTATTTAAGGCGATCAATAAACCTTCTAAAATATGAGCACGGTCACGAGCAGCTGCCAACTCAAACTGACTTCGTTTGACAATCACAATCTGTCGATGGGAAATATACTCTTTAAGAATTTGTCGAATATTCATCAGCAACGGTGTGCCTTCACTGGAAAGCGCCACCATGTTCATCGCAAAACTAGTTTGCAGCTCGGTGTACTTAAACAACTTGTTCAAGACCACTTTTGGCATGGCATCTCGTTTGAGATCAATGGTAATCTGGAGACCAACTCGGTCTGAGTCATCATTAATATCTCGGATGCCAACGATCTTTTTATCTCGCACTAAATCGGCGATCTTAATAATCAACTTAGCTTTATTAACTTGGTAAGGTAGCTCAG
>JALYRS010000039.1 GCA_030855135.1 bacterium
GGACAGACCTAGCGGTGACGATGGCTTCTAAAAGCAAGCAGGAAGCACTAGACTCTGGAGCAATTGCTTTCTTCGTGGAGAAGTATCCCGATCAAGTAACCGTGTATACCATCAGTGAAGAAGACAAAACTGAAAAAGGCTGGATCTCAAAAGAACTTTGTGGTGGCCCACATGTTAAGCGAACGAGTGAAATCGGAGAGATTCGGATTCAAAAAGAGCAAGCAGTTTCAGCTGGTGTACGCAGAATCTATATGCAGTTAAAGTGAGTCATGTAGTATAGTAATATTACTATATCTATGGAACTCCTTACTTCACTCACCGCTCCCCACCTTGTGGGTAGAAAATTTTTAGCAATCATCTTGACTGATCTACACGTCAGAGCCGCTTTGTGGCAAGTCACAGCAAAGGGTATAGAGGCTAGTAAATTTTCTGGTCGATACCACTATATTAGTGAAAAAGAATTACCGCAAAAGACTGATGAAGCACTGCAAGATCTTGGCCATGAATCAGAAGAGGTAAATGAAGTCATTTTTGCTTTTGAGCCCGATTGGGTAACACCAGAGGGCATTCACGAAACTAAGAAACCATTATTAAAGCAGTTAACAGAGTCGCTGTCGCTGGAAGCAATGGGTTTCATCGTCATTCCGGAAGCGTTACTCAAAGAATTAGCAAAGGTACAGCCCCATCTAACGGCTTTACTGGTTGATATCGGCGCATCTGATTTATTGGTAAGTTATATTCAGCAAGGTAAATTGGTGGGAACAGAGCACGTAGGTCGCTCTGGTGAAACAGCAGCAGATATTGCTGAAGCCTTAGGTAGAATTGCCCCTAAATCAGAAACAGAGACGGCTCAGATTAATAAACTGTATCTTTTTTCACTCGATTTAAAGGACGATGAGCTAAAAGCAGAGGAACAGCTGCTGATGGATGTACCCTGGGTGGAACAGCACCTCTTTTTTCATCCACCAGAAATTGATCTCCTCAGTGATGAAATGCTCTTTAAGACGGTAATTGTTCAGGCTGGTACGGCAGTCATCAACTCGGTTGCCCCAGCAGCTACAATGGCTGCTACAGCAACTAGCTTTGGCATTCCCATTCCCAACCCGCACAGTGATTCGGACGGCACTGTCACGTCATCAGAAGTGGTATCTCCCGTACCTGACACTTATCATACAGCGCTCGAGACAGACGACATAGCTGAGGAAAAAGTGCCTGCTACTCAGGACAAACCAGGGCTGGCTAGCATGTTTAAAGGTAAGCACAGCCGGATGATAGTTGCTGGCATCGGTGGTGGTATTCTCGTCTTAATCATTGGTTTCTTTTTCTTTTTACAGACGACTGTTCAGGCTATGGTGACACTCAAATTGAAGACAGTACCTGTCTCAAAAGATGTCGTCATTACAGTTGATTCAAGTGCAACTGCTTCGAATCCAGAAGAGCTGATCTTAGCCGGACAAGTTACCTCTACTGAGGTAGAAGGAACAAAATCAGCTCCCGTCACGGGTGTAAAACTTGTTGGTGAACAAGCTAAAGGAGCTGTAAGTTTATTAAATAAAACTAACTCCCCCAAAGTTTTCGCGGCCGGCACCCAACTTTCAAATGGTAAATATATCTACACTTTGGATCAAGAAGTAACAGTTGCTTCAGCAAGTGTTACTCAGAGCGGCAGTAACAGCGAGACAAGAACTTATGGTTCAGCAGATGGTGCTGTGACATCATCAGTAATAGGTCCTGAGAGTAACATGCCAAAAGATACCGAACTCCAAATTGCTAGTTTTGATAAAGGTACTTATGCAGCGACAGTCAAAGAAAATGGACTCAGCGGTGGAAGTAGTCGTGAAGCTAAAGTGATCTCAGAACAGGATCGGGTAAAACTACAAGCAGAGTTGACTAAAGAATTGATTGAGCAGGCCGGCAAAGAATTACAAGATGAAGCAAGTGATGGCCTTTACGTCGTGCCGTCTGGTAAGAGCTCAGTAGTCTCATCAGAGTTTAGTGGTAAAGTGGCAGATGAGGCCGAAAACTTGTCCTTAACTCTAACCGTGAAAGTAGAAGCAATTACCTACTTAGCGAGCGACCTTCAACCTTTAGCCTCTCAAGTTCTAAGTAGTAGCATTCCAGAAGGCTTTGAGTTATCAAGTGACGAGCCTAATATCATGTCAACTCCCGAATCAAGTAGTTCGCCCTCGGCTCAGATAAAATTAAACGCTAATGTCAGTGCTGTTGCTAAGCCAAAAATTTCCCTGGACACCTGGAAGGAAGAAGTCGCTGGCAAACCTGTAGCTCAAGCGCTTAGTGACTTGAGATCAAAGAGCGAGATCGAGTCTGTTGATATTGTCCTCAACCCTGGTATTGCCGGTGCCTTTATCCGCAGTATGCCACCTGTCCAGCGAGTTCAAATCACAGTTAATGAAAGTAAATGAAGAAACAACGTACTATCCCTCAATCGGAGCTAATTCAGCTTTACCGTAAGGCTTTAGGATCTGGCGTCTCGATAGATAAAGTTGATACTAAAGTACAGTCGTTGTTGCTGCGTAATACCGTGACTCAAGGTGTTGAGGAGCGGCAAGCAAAAGAACGAAAAAAAGAGCTTCAACGTAGAACTCCAGTTGCCATTCGAATTGGTGCGCTAGTCTTGCCGTTGGTATTTCTCGCCGTAGGGTTGTACTTGGTTGGCACAGCGGTTACACCGATTGCTGGCTATTATCTGAGTAATTGGCCTGGTTTAACCAGGGTCACACTTACAAGTCCCATTCCCAATGAGGAAGTACTAGATGTATCGCCCGTAGTTGTGGTGCAAGCAAAAGATACCACTTTAAACAGTGAAGGTAATCAGCTCAAGATAGAGCCGATGATTGTTGACTCAGCACTAGATTATACTAACTTGTCTAATTGGTTTAATGAAACAGAGATAGGTTCTTTGCAAGCGCAAGAAAATGAGGCTGACACCTATATTATTAACGTACCAAAGCTTAATATTGAGAACGCAGTAGTTACTGTAGGTGGTACTGATTTAAATCAAAGTCTCATTCAGTACCCTGGTACTGCTTTGCCTGGTGATTCAGGTGCACCAGTCATCTTTGGTCACTCAGTTTTACGTCAGTTTTACAATCCTAATGAGCGTAACCCCCGAAGGTATAACTCCATCTTTAGTACAATTATGACCTTGAAAAAAGGTGACTTGATCTACGTCACGCACGAGGATGTAACATATACCTACAGTGTGCAAGAAAAAACCGAGGTCAAGCCAGAGGATACCTATATCTTGAGTCAACGCTACGACAGCAAGTTTCTGAAGTTAGTCACTTGTACCCCAGAAGGTACGTACCTCCGTCGAGGAGTTGTAATTGCCCAGCTGGTTCAATAAAGACGCTATGAACTCATCATATTTACCACCAAAAATTTTAGCCATAGATTACGGCACCGAGCGGATTGGTTTAGCCGTCAATCACGGCGCTTTAGCTGATCCTCTAGAGATTATTGCTAATGACAGCAAGCTACTTCACCACTTACAGAGCCTGTGCGAATCAGAGGAGATTGCCCTGGTAGTGGTTGGTATCTCCGAAAACGAGATGGCACGACAGACCGAACGCTTTATCAGCGAACTACGTCAGCATATTACTGTACCCATTGAGACGACCGATGAGACGTTAAGCTCAAGTACGGTCGGGCAAAAAATGAAAGATGCGGGATGGAGTCTAGCGAAGCGTCAACGACCGCGTGATGATCTGGCAGCCGCCGAGTTTCTTCAAGAGTACCTAGATACCCATCAATGATATACTTTAGATCATGTCTCTCGCACTAAAAATTGGAGTTGGTTTGTTACTCATCTTAGTACTACTTGGTGTTTTCGGTGGCTATCTGCTGACCAAACAACTAGCTCCAGTAGACAGTAGTAATCAAAATGTTACGCGCTTTGTAGTCCCTAAAGGTCAAGCAGTCACTGTCACGGCCAATAAACTTGCCGAAGCAGGTTTGATTCGTCAACCGCTGGCCTTTAGGATCTACGTTCGTCAACAAGGTATGGAACAACGCCTTCAAGCAGGCTCATTTGAGTTATCATCAAGCATGACTGTGGCCGAGGTAGCTAGGGAGCTGACCACCGGTACCAACGACCTCTGGGTGACTATACCAGAAGGCTGGCGTCGCGAAGAAATTGCTGAGTCACTGGAACGACAGGATCTAGAAGCTTATGATAAAACTGAGTTTCTCACACTCACCGCCACCAGCGAGGGAAAGCTTTTCCCTGAGACCTATCTTTTATCTCGACAATCGAGTTCATCACAAATTGCCAACTTGTTATTAAGAACATTTGAATCAAACGTGACGCAAGGCTTGGCCACCGAAATTAGAAATAGTCAATACAGTCTGGACAATGCCGTAGTCATGGCTTCATTACTCGAGAGAGAAGCTAACAGTCCTCAACAAATGAGAGAGGTAGCGGGAATTCTGTGGCACCGAGTAGAGATTGGCATGCCACTTCAGGTTGATGCAACTTTTCAGTATGCCAAAGGCTACAGTGCTCAAGAAAAATCATGGTGGCCGGCACCACTAGCTGCTGATAAAACTATAGTTTCACCCTTTAATACATATCTAATTGTCGGTTTACCACCTAAACCTATTGCTAATCCCGGAGCAGATGCAGTTAAAGCTGCGCTCAATCCTATCAAGACCACTAACCTGTATTACATTCACGATAGTAGCGGTCAGCTACATCCCGCAGCTACACTTGAGGGGCACAACTCAAATATCAATAGATACTTGCGTTAAGTGTAGGATCTTGTTACAATTGCCCCCATTCGCCTGAATCAAATACAAGGGTAATTTCTCTTGACTAAGTTACAAAAAATAACGTTATCACAACCACTTCTCTGAGGTCCGGTTATCGGCCTCATTTTTGTCGTGGTAAAAATAACGTTAGCGATGGTACTAAACATTAAGGAGTCTGCATGCCGCAATCGACCCGAGTAAACTGGGGTAAAAATCATAAAGTTCTCCCTGAACTTAACCTAGTCAAACTACAACTTGAAAGTTACGATGAGTTCCTCACCACTGGTGTGGCCGAAGCTTTGCAAGAAGTTAACAGTGAGCGCGGTATTGAAGACTTCACCGGCAAAAACTGGGCTATCAAGTTTGGTGCCTTTCGTTTTGGTCAGCCAAAATACACTTTAGCCCAAGCCAAGCGAAAAGCTGTCAGTTACGACATGCCTTTATACGTTGAAGCAACTTTATTAAACAAGCGCACCGGTGAAGAGCAGACTCAAGAAGTATTTCTCGGTGATATTCCTAAGATGACTCCGGTTGGTACCTTTATTATTAATGGTATTGAGCGGGTAGTGGTCACGCAGTTAGTTCGTTCCCCAGGTATCTTCTTCTCAGGTGATGAAGATCAAACAACAGGTCGCGTCCTTTACCGAGCTGAGTTACGTCCCCTACGTGGCTCCTGGCTAGAAGTTGGTGTGGGTCGTCGAGATGTGATTACTGTTAAGATCGATCGACGTCGTAAGATGCCAGTCACTGTCTTATTAAGAGCAATTGGCTACGGCACGGATGAAGAGTTGATGGAGTTATTCAAAGACGTGATTGAAAAAGATGAGTTCAAGTTATTCCAAAAGACGATGGAAAAAGATCCAACCAAGACTCAAGCAGAAGCCTTGATCGAAGTCTATGAGAAGATGAGACCAGGTGAGCCAGCCGTCTTAGATAATGCAAAAGAGTACTTAAAGCAATTGTTCTTCGATCCAAGACGATATGACTTAGGTAAAGTTGGTCGTTATAAGATGAACCGACGCTTAAAGATCGATATCAAGGATGACACTACGGTGTTAACTCCTGAAGATATCGTCGCCTCAGTTAAGTACTTAATTCAGTTACAAAACGGCGAAGGTAAAACTGACGATATTGACCACTTAAGTAACCGTCGTGTACGCCGTATTGGTGAGTTGGTGCAAGCTAACGCCTTACGTATCGGTTTGATCAGATTAGAGCGTTCAATTCGAGAAAAAATGTCTTTAACAAAAACAGATGAGGTACTCACTCCAGCTGCTTTAGTTAATGCCCGACCATTGATCGCCACCATCTCTGAGTTTTTCCGCCGCAATCGTTTGTCAACTATTTTGGATCAAACCAATCCTTTATCTGAGATTGATAACTTACGTCGTTTGTCAGTTATGGGTAGTGGTGGTGTGACTCGAGAGAGAGCATCATTCTCAATGCGTGACATCAATGCGTCACAGTACTCAAGAATTGACCCAGTACGTTCACCTGAAGGTCCTAATATCGGCTTGGTGACGTACTTATCACTCTATGCACGAGTTAATGATTATGGCTTCTTAGAGGCTCCATACCGTCGCGTGACCGAGATTGATGGTCGGATGAAAGTTACTGACGAGATCGTGTACTTAGTTGCAGACGATGAAGAGGATTTAAAGATCACTCACGCTAGTATTGGAATTGGTGACGACAACTTCTTAACTGAAGACTGGGTGCCAATGCGGACCAATAATCGATTTATCGAAGGTCCAGTGACCGATGTGCAGTTTATTGACGTCGTACCTCGACAAGTGATCGGTACCTCAGCTTCGCTGATTCCCTTTATTGCCCATGACGAGGCCAACCGGGCTTTGATGGGTACACATATGCAGTGTCAGGCTGTGCCTTTAATTAAGCCACAATCGCCAATTGTCGGCACCGGCATGGAAAAGACAGTCGCGATTGCTATGGGCAGAACTGTAGTAGCCCGCCATTCTGGAACTGTAGAGTATGTTGATGGTCGACAAGTTGTCATTACTTTAGATAAAGCAGATATTAAAAAAGCTGAAGCTGAAGCTGCACTCGATGAATCTGAGCTATTCAAAGTCGAAGACGGTAAAGAAATTTACATTGTCGAGAAATTTGTTCGAACTTCAAACAGTACATGTTACTCACAGCGACCAGTGGTCCGAGTAGGAGAAAAAGTAGTTGTCGGCGATGTGTTGCTCGATGGTCCATCAGCAGATGGTGGCGAGTTAGCGCTCGGTACCAACTTAGTGATTGCTTATAGTTCATTCGAAGGCTTAGGCTACGAAGACGCTATTGTGATCTCAGACCGAGTAGTAAAAGAGGACACCCTGACATCTATCCAGATCAGTGAGCATCGTGCTCAAGTGATGGATACCAAGTTGGGCGCTGAGGAGTTAACTAATGACATTCCTAATGTTTCTGAGACTTACTTAGCAAACCTAACACCTGACGGTATCATCCGTGTTGGTTCAGTCGTGAGCTCTGGTGACATCTTAGTCGGTAAAATTGCTCCAAAGGGTGAGACAGAGTTAACTCCAGAAGAGCGTTTGCTCCGAGCGATCTTTGGTGAAAAGTCTCGCGAAGTGCGTGACACCTCACTGCGATTACCACATGGTGAATCCGGTAGTGTCATCGATGTACAAGTCTTAGATCGAGAACTTGGTGATGAGTTAGATCCAGGAACCAATAAAGAAGTTATTGTCAAAGTTGCACAGACTCGCAAAATTACTGTTGGTGACAAGGTGGCCGGACGTCACGGTAACAAAGGCGTTATCTCCAAAATTGTACCTTTAGCCGATATGCCTCACTTAGAGGACGGTACTCCAGTGGATATCATCATTTCACCACTATCTGTCTTAGCACGTATGAACTTGGGTCAGCTGTTAGAAGCTCACTTAGGTTGGGCTGCTCGAGAACTTGGCTATAAGGTCGCAATTCCCGCTTTTGAAGATATCGATGAAGGTCGTATCTGGAAAGAGCTCGAGCGCGCTAAACTACCAGTTTCAGGTAAGGTCCAAATGTACGATGGCCGTACTGGTGAGCCATATAGTGAAACAACTGTGGTCGGTATCGGATACATTCTGAAATTGATTCACATGGTCGAAGATAAGACTCACGCTCGTTCAACCGGTCCTTACTCTCTGGTGACTCAACAGCCACTCGGCGGTAAAGCCCAAATGGGTGGTCAGCGCCTGGGTGAAATGGAAGTCTGGGCTCTTGAAGCACACAGAGCAGCTCACACCTTGCAAGAAATGTTAACGATTAAGTCTGATGACGTGATGGGTCGAGCCAAGGCTTTCGAAGCCATGGTTAAGGGTACTGCAATTCCAGCTCCTACTGTCCCAGAGTCGTTCAAAGTCTTGATGAGAGAGCTTAACTCGCTGGGATTAGAAGTTGTAGCTCATGAAGCCAAAGAAATTGATGATGAGGCTACCACTCCAAGTGATCCAGCTGTCAATGATCCACAGACTCAAACTCAGCTAACAGATGATGATCTGGCAACAATGGGTACTGGCTCAACTGATACTCCACAAGACGGTAGTGATACCAACTCAGCTGTAGTTGATGATGACGAGGATGATGTCGTAAGTAGTACAGATGGCGATGACACAGCAGTAGAGGACGAGCCTTCAGTAGATGATCTGGCTGCCACAGATGAAGCTGAAGGAGAGATGGAGTAATCCAGGAGAACACTATGAAACAAATTGTAGATTTTTCAGCCCTAGAAATAAGAATCGCCTCACCAGATACCATTAGATCATGGTCACATGGTGAAGTGAAAAAGCCAGAAACGATTAACTATCGTTCACTTAAAGCAGAAAAAGATGGTCTCTTTGATGAGAAGATCTTTGGTCCAATGAAGGACTACGAGTGCTACTGTGGTAAGTACAAACGTATTCGCTACAAGGGTATTATCTGTGACAAGTGTGGTGTCGAAGTAACTCAGGCTCGTGTTCGTCGAGAACGCATGGGTCACATTGGCTTAGCTGCACCAGTTGCACATATCTGGTTCTTCAAGGGTGCGCCATCAAAATTGTCATTACTGCTAGATATTTCTCCACGTAACTTAAATTCTTTAATCTACTTTTCACAGTACGTAGTACTTGAATTGAACAGTGAAGAAAAAGTAACTGTCATGGAGAAGTTAGATAGTGACTCTATTGCAGCTCAAGATGAGTTGCGCTCAGCGGCCGAGGCTGATCTGGAAAAGATCAAGACTCAAGTTATCGAAGATCGAGCCAAGCTCAAGGAGAAGGTAAGTAACAAAGAAACCCTCGAATTGAAGATGGCTGAGCTAGATATCAAAGCCAAGCAACAGATGACTCAACTCAAAGAGCAGTTACTCACTCAAATTGAGCAAACTGAAGAGATCTACAAGACATTAAAAGCCATGGTCAAACGTATTCGACCAGGCACAATCCTGTCTGAAGATGAGTATCTCAAGTTGGAAGAGTACGATGCAGTTGATCACATTCGAGTAGGTATGGGCGCTGAAGCAATCCTAGAACTGATTAAAGAAGTTGATCTTAATGCTTTGGTTGAAAAACTAAGAATTGAGATGGCTGAATCAAAAGGTGCCAGACGTATCAAAGCCACTAAGCGTTTACGCGTGGTTGAGGGTTTACGTAAAGCAAATATCAGTCCTTCATGGATGTTCTTGTCAACATTGCCAGTTATTCCACCAGATCTGCGTCCAATGGTGCAGTTGTCAGGTGGCCGATTTGCGACTTCTGACTTAAATGATTTATACCGACGTGTGATCAACCGTAACAACCGGTTGAAGCACTTGATTGACCTTGGTGCACCTGAAATCATTCTGCGTAATGAAAAAAGAATGCTTCAAGAAGCTGTCGACTCTTTAATCGATAGTAGTC
The DNA here is from genome assembly GCA_030855135.1 of bacterium. GTDB lineage: Bacteria > Patescibacteriota > Microgenomatia > UBA1400 > PJMF01 > JALYRS01. The sequence continues at coordinate 9,657 of JALYRS010000039.1, forward strand.
AAGCCCGCCAATCACGACGCCGCACTAATCGCCGACCACTTCGCTCTCTTTCAGAGATGTTGAAGGGTAAGCAAGGTCGTTTCCGACAGAACTTGTTAGGTAAGCGTGTTGACTACTCAGGTCGTTCGGTGATTGTAGTGGGACCAGAGCTTAAGCTTAACCAATGTGGTTTGCCAAAAGATATGGCCTTGGAAATGTTCAAGCCATACGTTTTGCGCGAATTAATCGTTCAAGGTACTGCACCTAACGTCAAGAGTGCTCGTCACTTACTTGATCGCCGAGAACCAGTTGTTTACGACATCTTGGAAAAAGTCACCGCTAACCATCCAGTGATCCTTAACCGTGCTCCTACCTTACATAAATTGGGTATGCAAGCTTTCTTCCCGATCTTGATCGAAGGAAATGCTATTCGCTTACATCCTTGTGTCTGTGCCGGTTATAACGCTGACTTTGATGGTGACCAAGTGGCTGTCCATGTACCTTTAACTGAAGAAGCTCAGGAAGAGTGCCGAGAGTTAATGATGGCTACCCATAATCTCTTGAAACCTGCGAATGGTGATCCAATCACCGTACCTAACAAAGAGATGGCTATGGGTACGTACTATCACACA
>JALYRS010000005.1 GCA_030855135.1 bacterium
GCACAGAACTCAGACCAAAGATTCCTCCCGCATACTCGATCCTGATCGGCATAACATTTTTTGTTCTCCAGCAGCCCCTCAGCTTTTACTACTTAAATCTCATGTTGTTGCTTAGTAGTACAGTGTTTCTTTATTTGGCCGTCAAGAATCTGTCTCCTCAGAGGAGTATTCAATTATTGAGTATGTTACTCTGGGGAACGCATCTCTACCTACAGTTTTTCACCACGCTAGCCATGGCTGAAAACCTAGGGATATTGTTAATGACTATCACCTTATGGTTGATAACCAAAGGGAGAACATCACTACCGCAGTTAATTGCACTGGCCATTATTAGCTGGCTGTTTGTACTGACCAAGTATATCTACCTTCCGATTGCCTTAGTCATTGGCGTGTGGTCAATTTGGCAGATGAGACACAGTTATACTTACAAACAGCGGGGAGCTTGGCTGACTAGCCATCTGATCGCTGGTGCAGTCTTTTTAGGGTATCTAGTATATATAAACTTTAACCCACTAAGCGCGTTTTCAGCCGAAACAGCTCAAAGCGCTAATGCAGGCAGTTTTTTTTCACTTTCACCCTCACTTCTCATTACTCAATCACTTCAGTATCTGAAGTCACTTATCGGTGTACCAATCACTGTACTGTGGATGAGATATCCACTGACCAGTCCCGGATTAGGTTTAATAACTTCTGTATTATTTCTGGTTGCAATCTGGCAGCGAAAAGTCTTCCAGCAGCAGATTCTTTTTACCACAACTCTACTGCTTTCTCCCATCGTATTACTCCAATTTTTCTACGTGGTAGATGGTCGATATCTGCTTACAGCTGTGCCTGCAGTAATTCTCGTACTGATACAGCTATTGGTGCTGTTCGAAGTTAAGACTTCTCAACTGCCATTTAAAGTGCTTTTCATCGTGCTAGTACTGTCACAACTCATATCACAGAGTGCCTTAATTAAAAATGTTATAGCTACTAATTGGCTCCAGAGATCGAATGCGTGGCAATACGCAGCTCTTAAAGAGTACCAGCGAGTTATTATGCCGAAGGGTGAGAACTACTTCATAACTGCTTTGCCACCTTACTTGATAGAGTTATATCAGGATAAGTTAGATGACTCCACAATCCTGCCACTGTCACAGCATCAAGAATTTCTGGATAAAAAGCAGTTTGTCTGGGGAAGTGACATCGGCAGGAGCAATCTTTCTACATATTACCAAAGCTTACTTTTACAAAGTAAAGCGGTATATATTACTAATGCTTACATCACCCATAATGCAATGGTAGTTAATGATTACGAAGAGTTAAAGAATACGTTTGTGTTTATTGAAGTCAGTCGTGGCTGTAGCGAGACCTGCAACATCTATCAGCTATCTCTCAAGCCCGCTGACGAAAATACTCAATAGTTTTTTTCAAACCTTCTTCGAAGGAAATTGTTGGCTGCCACTCTAAAACGTGCTTGGCCAAAGTGATATCTGGCTTTCGTCTAACTGGGTCATCTTGAGGCAACGGTTTAAATACGGTCTCGAGCTTAGTACCAGTGATAGATTCTAGTACTGCTACAGCCTCCAGCATCGTAAACTCAGTAGGATTGCCGATGTTAATGGATTTACCACTCCCCGCATCAACACTTGCTAACTTCATAATACCGTTGATTAAATCATCAACATAACAAAATGATCGAGTTTGAGTGCCGTCACCATAGAGTTCCAGTGGCTGCTGATTAAGGATCTGCTTAATAAAATTAGGAATCACCCGTCCATCGTTGATATCCATTCGTGGACCATAGGTATTAAAAATACGCACGATTCTCACATCCATCTCAAAATCCCGCTGATGTACACCACAGATGGTTTCACCCAGTCGTTTGGCCTCGTCATAGCAAGAGCGGATACCATTAGGATTAACATTACCCCAGTATGACTCGACCTGCGGATGAATTTCTGGATCACCATAGATTTCAGATGTGCTCGCAAAAACAAAACGTGCTGCTGGGTTGTGTTGCAGGAGATACTGCAGCAACTGGTGCGTTGCCATGCTATTCACTAAGTAGGTCTCCACTGGATGTGCTTGGTAGAGTGGAGGGCTCGCAGGGGAAGCAAAGTGAAAAATACACTCAATTTTTTCGTTGGCAGGCAGATAACTGGATGGCTGCTGATTTACATCAGCCTCGACAAAGACAAAATGATCATGATTACTTAATTGTGTTAAGTTATCGGCATCACCTGTTAAAAAATTGTCTACTCCAATGACTTTAGCACCGGCTGCAATCAAGGCATCACACAGATGTGACCCCAAAAAACCTGCGGCTCCAGTGACTACTACGGTTTTGTTGTTAAATGAAGTGAAATCACTCATATATAGAGGATTGTAGCCTACTTTTTAGACTGGGCGAAGAGGAATATACCTGATACTCTGTGTAGTATGTTTCGGCATCTGTATCAAGAAAAGTTACTGTGGCTCATCTTAGGCATTGCACTGCTGCTGAGACTGCCACTCCTTAGTGGCTCGTTCTGGCTGGATGAGGCTGCCCAAGCACTCGAAAGCTCGCGACCCTTTTCTCAACAACTAGACATTGTGCCCGACTTTCAGCCGCCACTCTTACATTACATCACACACTTCTCGTTATATTTTGGCGACAGTGAGTGGTGGCTAAGAACTACGGGCGCGCTTTTACCAGGCCTAATCAGTATTTGGGCCACCCACCAGATTGGACGAAAACTAGGGTCAGCCCGGCTTGGTCTCGTAGCAGCGCTACTTCTTGCAACATCTTCATTTCATATTTTTTACTCTCAGGAACTTCGGCCTTATGCCTTACCATTAATGTTCGCGACTCTTAGCTGGCTGGTTATCTTAAATAAGTCCCGTCATTATTTACTGTTATTTACTGGGTTATCAATTGCGGGTATCTATAGCTCATACCTCTATCCTTTTTTACTACTTTCCCAATTGACACATCTGCTCCTTATCGACCAGCTTCAGTTGAGAAAAATAGCCGTTGTTGCTGGCAGTATTGGTCTGAGCTTTCTACCTTGGCTGCCAATGTTCATGCAGCAGTTAGCCGCGGGGAGCGAGGTGAGGATACAGCTACCAGGTTGGTCGGAGGTCGTCAGCATACCTCAGTTAAAATCACTGCCGCTAGTTTTTCTAAAGTTTATTTTTGGCGTATTGGATGTCGAAGCAACTGGTTTATTTATCGCACCCTTACTAGGATTAAGCATTCTAGTCTTGATTGCCTTGTACCAATCGATACGGCATTTTCCGCGAATGAAGGCATCACCTAGATCTTTGCAAACGCTTCTCATCTGGATGTTTATACCTTTAATCACCGCGTGGATCGTCTCTTTCTGGATTCCCGTTGTTCAACCTAAAAGGGTCATCTTTTTACAACCAACCTTTTACTTGCTGATCATGTGGGTAATGCTCAATCTTCGTCAAAAACTAATCATGCAGCTAACGCTGGCCATACTGCTGGGAGTAAATCTGTGGTCCACCACGGCATACTATCTGGATAAGCGACTTCAAAGAGAAGATTGGCGAGCCCTGATTCACAACTTAGAAGCCAAATATCCAGCTGGAGATTTAGTCGCTGTTTTTAGTTTTCCCGAGCCCTTTGCTCCTTGGCGCTGGTACGCCAACCCAGATACTGCCACCCTAAGTACTGGTGCACTGCACGTATCAGACGTACCAGATCTAAATGCAGCACTAAAAACTGCCACTGAGTATGAAAATATTGTGTTGTTTGAGTACCTCCAAGACTTAAGCGACCCTGAGCGCACTGTACGACAAGAAATTGAGCTATATGGCTACAGTACGATTGAAATACTCGATTATCCAGGTATTGGCTTCACCAGAGTCTATGCCAAACCTGACAGCAATATATCAGCCCAGTTTGCTAGAATGAAGTAACTATGCAGGTGGGGATTGATATAACATCAACATTATTCGGAAGAGGGGTCTCTCGCTATACCTCTAATCTTGTTCGTGCACTTGCCAATATAAGAGAGTTACAGCTCAGTCTTTATGGTTGCTCGCTTCGTCAACAAGATGAGCTAGAGCTGATCGCCCGCCAATTACTACCTGATCATCAAGAAAAAATATTTATTGAACAACTTCCAGGTGGCATCCAAAATATTGCTTGGAACTGGCTGAGTGTAAACCCGGTTAAAAAGCACTTGCCCAATTTGCAGGTCTTTCACAGTTGGGACTGGATCCAGCCCCCAGACGCTGATTTAGCCTTGGTTTCGACAATTCATGATCTAGCAATACTAAAGTTTCCCCAAACAGCTCATCCGCAGGTGGTTAAGATGCATAGTAAATCTTGGAAACGACTCAAAGAAAGAGACGCAGAAATTATTGCTGTCAGTCACGCAACCAAAAAGGACATTGTCGAGCTACTTGAAATACCAGCTGACAAAATTCATGTAGTGCATGAAGCGCTGCCCGCTGAGTTTAAAAAGAGTAGTGATGCTCTGACAGAAGATCGCCATGAGCAGCTGAAAAATAAGTTGCATTTAACCAGGCCATTCATCCTCTTTGTTGGCACTCGCGAGCCACGAAAAAACTTAGCCAGACTTATTGAGGCCTGGCTACCGCTTAAGAAGGATCTCGATCTTATAATTGCCGGTGAGAGTGGCTGGGACACAACTGGAGACAAATCATATAACAGTATTTCAGAACTCCGTTTTTTAGGAAAGGTTACTGACCAGGAACTGGTAGTGCTCTATGCTGAAGCTGAAGCATTAGCTTACCCGTGCTTGTATGAAGGCTTTGGCTTACCAATCTTGGAGTCATTTTATCTCGGTACACCTGTTATCACCTCGAATGTTTCGAGTATGCTAGAGGTAGCGGGAAATGCTGCTACCTTGGTAGACCCAATGGAAGTGGAAAGTATCAGGGCTGGTATTCTTACTACATTAAATGAGCCACTTCAAGATCAGAAACAAAGATTACAAAGAATGATTATACGTCTGCAGTTATTTAATTGGCAGTCCGTGGCAGAAGAAACGACAAAAGTGTACCAAACTGCCTGGAGAAAATTCTCAGAGAAGTAAAATATGCATATCGCACTGGATGGAAATGAAGCAAATGTAGCTAATAGAGTAGGTAGTAATGTCTATGCCTATCAGATACTTAAAGCACTGGAGAAGTTAACAGCGCAAGACAAGACAGCGCATACGGTGACGGTTTTATTGAGTCAGCCACCACTCAAAGATCTACCACCGGCCAGAAGGAACTGGCGCTACAAAGTTGTTGGTCCGGCACCACTGTGGACACAGTTTGCTTTGCCTCTACATTTATTTACGAATAAACAGCTGTACAATATTTTTTTTACTCCCGGACACTACGCTCCACGACTGTCGAGTATTCCGTACGTCTCATCAGTCATGGACTTAGCTTTTTTGGAGTATCCTGAGCAGTTTAATCAACAAGATTTACTGCAGCTTAGAGACTGGACTAAGTACAGCGTTATGAAGGCGCGAAAAGTCATTACCATTAGTCAGTTCAGTAAAAAACAAATTGTGAAACACTATCAGCGTGAGGCAATGGATATTGTAGTCGCTTATCCAGCCGTGCATCCCGTACCACTGCCTAGCGAGTCATTTGCTACAGATGTGTTAAAAAGTTTTAACATTACTAGCCCATATATTTTGTATGTTGGCACACTACAGCCACGAAAGAACCTGATTCGTTTGATTGAAGCTTTTGAGCTGCTGCACCAAAATCCTAAGAACAAGCGCCCGCTCCAATTAGTCTTGGCGGGCAAAGTGGGTTGGCTGGCCCAAGATATTCTCGATAAAGTAGCTTCATCTCCTGTCAGTGACAGGATCGTTCTCACAGATTATATCGATGATGAGGCTAAAACTGCTTTATACTATAAAGCCAAGTGCTCAGTGTTGATTGGTTTGTATGAAGGCTTTGGCATCCCGCCACTAGAGTCACTTCAGCAAGGGACAGTAGCGGTAGTCTCTAAATCATCAAGTCTACCTGAAGTCATTGGCGATGCAGGCTTCTTAGTTGATCCAGTGTCGGTCAAGAGTATCGCTCGAGGTCTTGAACAGGCAGTTAACTTGAGTGCACATCAACGAGCCCGCTTGCGTAAGCAAGCCCGTTTACAGGTACAAAAGTTTACTTGGGAAGCGACTGCTAAGATAATCTTTGATACGTTGCTAGAAGTGGCGTCGCTACGGTCCAATTAACATAGAATCACTCAAGATGCTGGAAAATCCTGCAAAAATATTTCTTGGCATCGATCCTGGCTATGATCGAGTTGGCTGGGCATTTGGCTCCGTAAGCAGTCGACAGGTCACTGTACTTAAGTACGGCTGCATTCAAACAAATAACTCAGATGATATTCAAATGCGTTATGAACAAATACGAGCTGAGCTTGATGCACTACTAACTATGTATACTCCAGTACAAGCGGCCTTAGAAACCATTTTCTTCTCTAAAAATCAAACGACAGCTATCAGAGTTAGCGAAGCACGTGGAGTTATTATCGGCGAGCTACTACGGCATAACGTGACATTTTATGAGTACAATCCCATGAGTATTAAATTGGCAGTCACCGGTCACGGCAAAGCGGACAAAGCGGCAGTCGAAAAAATGGTCCGCTTACAGCTACGGATTCCCGTTTCAAAAGTTAAAGATGACGCAATGGATGCCTTGGCAATCCTACTGACGCACGCTGCTTCTGCAACAACTCAAAAACGTGTATAGTAAAAGGCACGAAACTATAACGAAGCCATGATTGCATACTTAGAAGGAACTCCCGTTGTTAAAGGCTCAACCTTGTTGGTGATTACTGGCGGGGTGGGTTATCAGGTGCTGGCTGGGACTCGATTGTTGCAGTTTGCTACCATCCAGGCAGCAAATACTCAAAGTCTCTCCATCTACGTATACACCCATGTACGAGAGGATTTACTGGAGCTGTTTGGCTTTGCCAACTGGGAACAACGTGAGCTATTTGTCTTACTATTGACCGTTTCTGGCGTTGGCCCGAAGACTGCCCTGCAGATAGTGGACTTTGAAACAACCAAGATTGTTGACGCCGTCCAGCAAGCTAATGTGTCACTTTTTAGCAGTGTGCCTCGAGTCGGTAAAAAACTGGCTCAAAAAATTATTATTGAGTTGACTCCTAAGCTAGGTAGTCTCAAAGAACTTCAGCTTGGACCGCGCTCTACTCAGGAGTCAGACTTAGCTGAGGCACTACGATCACTTGGCTATACTGATGAAGAAATTGATGCCGTACTACCTAAACTGGAAGTGACATCAGATATAGCAATCTCTATTCTACTGAAAAAAGCCATTAGATTACTAAGTACATAATCACCTATGACAGATTTAGATACTCTAACGGCAGAGGAACCAACACCAGAGGAAGAGCAGCTTATAAACTCGCTCCGAGCAGCCAACTGGAGTGAGTTTATTGGACAACCTGGTCTAAAAGAATCCATCCAGATTGCTATTCAAGCAGCTAAACAACGTCAAGAAGCCATGGATCATGTATTACTGTATGGCCCACCGGGACTTGGTAAAACCACGCTCGCACATTTAATTGCTCAAGAAATGGGCTCAACCCTGCGCGTAACATCGGGTACCGCATTGGCTAAAGCAGGAGATGTGGCAGCAATTCTGACTAACCTTGAACCTGGAGATGTACTATTTATTGACGAAATTCACCGCTTGCCAAAGATCGTAGAAGAAACACTGTATCCTGCCATGGAAGACTTTGCCCTGGATATTATTCTAGGAAAAGGACCATCAGCCAGGACGGTTCGCCTAGATTTACCTCGCTTTACCCTAGTGGGAGCAACTACGAGGTTCGGGGCGCTATCAGGACCTTTTAGGGATAGATTTGGTTTAATCCATCGCATGCAGCATTATCAGCCGCCTGAGCTGCAAGAGATTCTGGTCAAGGCAGGGCAGAAGTTACACATCACTTTAGATGAAGAAAGCGCTTTAGCTATTGCTGAACGTGCTCGAGGCACTCCTCGGATTGCCCTACAGTTACTAAAGAGAGTCCGTGATGTAGCACAGGTTAAGTACAAGAACCAAATACTCCCTGGACTAGTTCAGGAAGCGCTGAAAATGTTGGCTGTGGACACACTCGGCTTAACAGACCATGACCGCCTATTTCTCACCGTGCTGATTGAGAAGCATAGAGGTGGTCCCGTGGGCTTGAGCACTATTGCCGCCGCACTGAGTGAAGATCCTAATACCATTGAAGAAGTGATGGAGCCATACTTGCTCCAAATTGGCTTCCTACAAAAGACCCCTAAAGGTCGAGTCATTACACCAGCCGCGTATCTCCATTTAGGTTTTGTTATACCTAATTAGCACAGTAACTGCTTTATACGCTACAATTAACTTATGTCATCAACAACAGGTCGTCGCACCCTCTCTGAAAAAATTCTCAATCGCCTTACCACCGTCTGGCTTGAACTAGTAACTGGCATCCTATGGTGGGGTGTAGGCTATCTGCCTTCGCATTATCTACGTCGCTTCTTTTATCGCTTATCAGGCATGCAGATTGGTAGTGGCTCAACCATTCATATGATGGGACGAATCTACGATCCCCGCAATATCACAATTGGAAACGATACGATTATAGGCGAGCGAGTGTCGCTTGACGGTCGCAAACAACTTAAAGACTCAGCAGGTGGTCTAGAGATTGGCAGTCATGTAGATATGGCCTCCGAGGTAATGATCTGGACCAGTCAACATGATTTGACCAGTCCAAGTATGCAAGCTATTGAAGCAAAAGTTGTGATTGGTGACTACGTCTTCATTGGTCCCAGAGCAATCATCTTGCCGGGAGTAAAGATTGCCAAAGGTGCAGTGGTTGCTGCCGGAGCTGTGGTTACCAAGGATGTGGCAGAGGGCAGTATTGTCGCTGGTGTACCAGCTAAGGAAATTGGTAAACGCGGTCTGACTGAGTACAACTATATTTTAGGCAGAGCCAGGTGGTTCCAGTAAAATCATTATGAAACTGAGTGTCATCATCGTTTCATATAATACTGCTGAGCTTACCCTCCAGACTTTGACTTCGGTACTCTCATCATACAAAGCTGCTCCTACATTAGAAAATCAAGTAGAAGTTATTATTGTTGATAACAACTCAAGTGATAACACAATTTCTGAGATTAAAAAATCTGGTATAACCAGAGAAGTTAGTTGTCAGGTTATTGAAAATAAGAGTAATTCTGGCTTTGCAGTTGCAAATAATCAGGCAATATCTATGGCTCGGGGCGAGTATATATTGCTACTAAATAGCGATACCATAGTAGAGACCTCAGCTCTCTCAAAACTAGTGAGTATTTTCGATGCAAATCCCATCGATGAAGTATCAGCTCACACTTCACCCGACTTTGACTCTCGCGACAGACTGGGTGTGATCTCACCATTACTCTTAAACTCTGACCAAACAACACAGCCGCAAGGCGGTGCTTTTCCCTCGTTATTAACGCTTTTCTTTCATATGACACTCCTAGATGATTTGCCATTGATAGGTAAGTGGTTGCCATCGACACAGTACACTGGCAAACGCAGTGTCAGTAGTGCAACAACTGCAGGAAAGGAAGACTTAATTGCTCAAGATTGGGTGGCCGGCACGGCCATGATGATACGCAAGACAGTGTTTGATGAATCTGGCTTACTCGATGGTAATATCTTTATGTATGGTGAAGACATGGAGTTCTGCATGAGAGCCAAAGCACATCACTGGGATGTAGCACTTTATCCGGCTGCTCACATTACTCACCTTGGTAGCGCCAGTTCCAGTTCACAAAATGCAATTATTGGCGAGTTAAAAGGTTATCTCTACATCTGGTCAAAACATAAACCATTCTGGCAGTTACCAATTGTTCGCTTTTTAATTAAACTAGGTATAGCTATTCGTATCTTCTTATTTGGTACAATGAAGTTATCAGCTGCTAAGGCAGATATATACCAGGAAGCTTGGAAACAAGTATGAGTACACTGACATTTAAAACTTTCTTACGCTGGCTAGACGATAACTTGCTTTTAATCCTGGCTGGTTTCCTGTTAGCGTTCATTCCACTCTATCCAAAAATTCCTTTATTTAGCCCGATTGAACAGTACATCGTTCGGGTAAGAATTGAGGATATTTTTATCTTCTTTACTGCGATTGTTTGGCTGGTCCAAGTACTGAGAAAAAAGATTACCTACAAGACTCCTCTTACCTGGCTGATAGTCGGGTACGCGGTGGTGGGCTTACTCTCAGTTTTGTCAGCTGTTTTTATCACCGGTACAGTGCCACTACAACCACTGCACTTGGGTAAAACACTCCTACATTACTTTCGCTATCTTGAGTATTTTTCACTCTTTTTCTTTACCTTCTCAGCCATAAAAACTCGAAAAGATATTATGACTTTGGTTGCTATCTTTGGCCTAACAATTATAGCAATAAGTCTCTACGGATATGGCCAGAAATATCACTATTGGCCAGTATACTCAACTATGAACCGTGAGTTCAGTAAAGGCTTGCGCCTGTACTTAACGCCTCACGCCCGGGTGCAGTCGACTTTTGGAGGCCACTATGACATGGCAGCGTATCTCGTCTTAGCGTTACCTTTGGTAATGTCACTGGGCTTAGCCGTAAGACGTAAGGCACTCAAATATGCCTTATTCGCTGCTTTTTGGTTAGGTACATGGTTAATGATTGTCAGCGCGTCTAGAGCAGCCTTTGTGGCTTATCTGGCAGGGGTGGGCTTTACAGTTAGTATGTTTGCCTTAAGTCAACAAAACTGGCGAGAACGGATCTCGTATGGCTTAAAACGGATGCTTTTCTTTGGCTTTACCATTGGAGTGTTATTCATGGTGTATGGGGAAGATATGTCGGAGCGGTTAGGTCAAGTAATTGATAGTAATCCAGAGTTACGTGATCAATATCATGAATTTAATCGGCAACGGAAAGAACTGGTCGCGAGTATCATTACTGGTGATTTTTCTCGACCTGCCTCCACACCACCGCCGAACTCAATCTCCACTGATGATGCTATTACCCAAGGTATCCTGACGCCAACTGATGAGCGACCAGTGACAACCAGGCCTACAGACGTCTATGTTGATGTACCTGACCAGGTTACCGTCGCGACAGTATCAGCTTCAGGTCAAACAGAGTATATCGTCGTGGAAAAAGATCGGACATGGTCTGAGTGCGCCTTAAAGAACAGCCTGTCACTTTGTATCCGTTTAGATACCTTATGGCCAAGAGCTATCGAGGGCTTTACCACTAATCCGTTGCTGGGCAAGGGCTATGCAACACTGAATAAAGAATCAAATGAGCAGTTTACGGAAGCTGAAAGTACCGATAATAACTTCCTTCGCACCCTGGGTGAGACCGGACTGTTAGGTTTCATTACCTTCTATGGCACCATTCTGTTCGCCTGCTGGCTGGCATTCAAACGCAGCTTCAGTCAAGACGCACTGGTAAAAGGTTTGAGTATTGGGTTTTTGGCCGCCTCCCTGGGTCTTTTACTAAACGCAGTCTACATTGATGTCTTTGCTGCATCTAAAGTAGCTTTAAGTTACTGGGGACTTACCGGCTTAGTGCTCGGTGCATTATTCATACTGCCTGTGAAAGCAGCCACTGAGCCAACCGCCACCAAGGAAGTCAGTACCCAGAAGAAAAAGCAAAGTAGAACCTCCCATGCCTGTGCTTAACACAACAAAATGGTTACTGCTGCTGGTTATACTAACGTTGGTTCCTCGTCTGTATCGGATAACCAATCCCATTGCCGATTGGCATAGTTGGCGGCAAGCAGATACAGCCTCTGTTACCAGAGAGTACGTTAAACATGGTGTCTCGCTGAGAGAACCACAGTACCATGATCTTTCAAATATCCCTTCTGGGGAGGACAACTTAAATGGATATCGAATGGTCGAGTTTCCCATCATCAATGCCAGTATTGCCACTGTCATCAGAACCTTTCCCCAATTATCGTTAGAGATCACAAGTCGATTGTTTTCTATTGCTGCTTCAGTGGGCAGTATGGTCGCTTTGTTTTTTCTCGTAAAACGTATATCAGGGCTCTCCACAGCCGTGGCAACTAGCATCGCCTTTGCCTTAATGCCCTTTAGTATTTACTATGGCCGAGTTATCCTGCCGGAGCCATTTGTCTTGCTGTTTTCTACCTTTTCGCTACTGAGTTTTAAGTACTGGCTCGATGCAAAACGCTGGTATTGGTTGAGTAGTTCCGCAGTTGCCTTAGCCTTAGCCCTGTTACTAAAGCCGTTTGTAGTATTTTTGGCACCGGTATATGTAGTGCTGCTGTGGCAGCGATATGGGATCAAAGCACTGCTGCAGTGGCAACTGATTCCTTTTGCCGTGGTGGCCATCGCACCTTTCTGGTGGTGGCGAAACTGGATTACTCAATACCCAGCCGGCATACCGGACTCAGCTTGGTTGTTTAATCAAAACTTGATCCGTCTACGCCCTGCCTGGTTTAGGTGGTTATTTTGGGAGCGAACAACCAAACTTATGTTGGGATATCTAGGTGTAGTTCCAATACTTGCTAACTTTTTATCACTGAGAAAAGATCTGTGGGCGTATGCTGCTTGGGGTCTAGGAATACTAGTATTTTATATTGTGATAGCTACTGGCAACGTCCAACACGATTACTATCAAGTCTTAAGCATTCCGATTGTTTCGATTTTTCTTGGAAGGGGGATGCTTGCTTTATATAACTGCTTGCACATTCGTCTACGAACCAAGAAGGCTACCATCATCACTGCCTTACTGATCGTTGCATGCTGGATACTAGCCTGGCAACAAGTATCGGGCTTTTTTAATGTTAATCACTGGGAATATGTAGAAGCAGGTGCGGCAGTCAACCGCTTAACACCTGCCGACTCCATTGTGATTGCTCCAGCAATGGGCGATACTGTTTTTCTCTATCAAACAAACCGACGTGGCTGGCCAATCGGCTTTGAGATTGACGATAAGATACGTAAAGGCGCTACGCATTACGTTACGACTAGTGACGATGACGAAGCCCGTGAGCTTTCAACAAAGTACCAGACTGTAGAAAAGGGTAATCGTTATTTACTACTTGATCTCACCCAGCCAAAGTAAGTTATGAAAATTTTAATGTTAACTCCCTACCTGCCGTACCCATTACTCTCGGGTGGCCAAATTCGTACCTACAACTTACTAAAAAAACTGGCAACAAAGCATGAGATTACACTCTTCGCCTTGATTAAGGAAAAAAGTGAGCTGCAGTACATTCCTGAACTAGAAAAATACTGTAAAAAAGTCAAAGTATTTAAGCGATCTAAAACACCATTCACCCTGAAAAATATTTTACAAACTGCATTTTCTAGTTATCCATTCTTAGTCATTCGCAACTATGTACCCGAGGCGATTACAGCCATTGAAGAAGAGCTCAAATCTACTTCATATGACTTGATACACGCGGAAACTTTTTACATGATGCCTCACTTACCAGTTACCACTGTACCTACTATTCTGGTAGAACAAACCATCGAGTACCTTGGCTACGAGAGTTATGCGCAACAGGTTAAGTTCGCGCCTCTACGACACTTATTGAAGATTGATATTGCTAAGATCAAAAAATGGGAAACTTTTTTCTGGAACTCTTGTAACAAATTGATCGTCATGAGTGATGAAGATAAGTCATTCATCGCTGCAACTTTAGACAACCCCAATAAAATTGATGTGGTATCAAATGGAGTAGATTCGGACTGGTTTGCGGATAAAGAGCGAACTCAACCACAGGAGCCAACCATTTTGTCTGTCGGTACATTTAAGTGGCTGCCGAACGTGGAAGCAGTTACGTTTCTAGTTAATAAAGTCTGGCCCCTCATTAAAGCTAAAGTACCAAACGCTCGTTTGTGGATCGTCGGTAATGCTCCAACTCAAGAAGTCCTGGAGTTTCAACACAAAGATACATCTATTACCGTTACGGGGGGAATACCCGATATCCGTGATGCGTTTTGCAATGCAGACGTACTATTAGCACCCGTTTTTAGCGGTAAAGGCACTCGGTACAAAATCCTGGAAGCTATGGCCTCAGGAACTCCGATTGTGGCTACGCCAACTGCAGTAGAAGGCTTAGGTGTCACTAATAATGTGGAGGTTCTCACCAGTGAAACTGCCGAAGGCTTGGCTAAGTTAACAATTTCCTTACTTGAAGATAAGCAGCAACGTTTACGCCTAGCAAAGAAAGGCAGAGCCTTTGTAACAGGCCAATACGATTGGGAAGGCATTTCTAAAAAACTAGATGCTATTTACCGACAGATCGGCGCCACCACTTCATAACTATGCCTACTACTACTGACTTAACTATCATCATTTTAAATTACAACGCTCAGTACTGGTTGAAAAAGACGCTGAAGAGTCTTGTAGAGCAGTACCTCAATAGTACCCGCAAAAAAGTACAGGTAGTGGTAGTGGATAATAACAGTCAAGATGGCTCAGCTGAGATAGTAGCTAAGGAGTTCAAGCTAGTAAAGCTTTACACCTTAGATAAAAACAACGGCTTTGCTGCTGGTAATAATGTAGCATTAGCCGATGTCACTTCTAAGTACGTGATGTTACTCAACTCTGACATGGAGTTGACACCTGCCTCAAATCTAGATCACTTAATCGAGTATCTCGATGCCAATCTAAAAACGGCTGTCATTACCCCTAAAATCACCCTCTTTGATGGCTCTCTTGATCCTGCATGTCATAGAGGAGAGCCCACACCTTGGGCGTCCTTAACGTATTTTATTGGTCTAGAAAAACTATTTCCAAAGATTAAACTCTTTTCCCAGTATCATCAGAGTTACAAATCACTATCTACTACTCATGAAATTGATGCTTGCTCTGGGGCGGCTATGATGGTCAGAGTTAGCGATATAAAAAAGGTGGGTGTACTGGACGAGCAGTTCTTTATGTATGCCGAGGACCTAGACTGGTGTCGTCGTTTTCGCCTGGCGGGTAAGAAAATTACCTTTTATCCTGCAGTGGTGATTATTCATCATAAGTACAAATCTGGCTTGAGTAGTTTATCCAAACAAACAGCCCGCAAGACACAACAGCATTTTTACGATACAATGCTGCAATATTATGACAAACACTATCAAGCGCTTTATCCCGCTTGGATTAGAAAAAGTGTTCGAGCATTTATCTTCTTAAAAAAGGGAGGCGTATGACAATATCAACTACAAATCAATTCATGATCGACCAGCTGCGTAAACGCAGTTTGCAAGCAACTATGGAAACTATCTCAGTTTCGGTAATGAGCTTCTTCGTCTTAGCACTGCTGCCATCACTCTTAATTCGCTATGTCTATGCTAATCAACAGCTATTTGAGCAACCAAAAGCACTGGAGTACATTCAGTTAGCTGCCTTTTTAATTGGCGTGGTTCACTTCATCTACACCATGGTTAGTAACCTTCGTCGTGAAGCTCAGATTAGACAGCTCAGTAAGCCTACTGCTGTCTCAGAGATGAACTCTGCTCCGATTGTTAAAGCTACAGCTACATCAGTTCCTTCAAGAACTCGAAAAACCACTACTCGCCGAAAATAATCACTTTAACTAAGGTATAGTTACTGTATGCGAATAGGGATTGATTGCCGACTAAGTGGAAAAAAGCACGCCGGCATCGGTCGATATATTGAAAATTTAATTACTAGATTACCCACTCTGCGTCCTGACATAGAGTGGGTTTTCTTTTTTTATGATTCTCAACAATCCCAAGCACTGGGCCCTGTAAATGTTCTCCCTAATGTCCGTTGTGTCTATGCACCAGTTTCTCATTACACCCTCCAAGAGCAGCTCAAAATGCCCGGTATTTTTCGTCGAGCTAAGCTTGATTTGCTTCATGTACCACATTTTAATATTCCCTTTTTCTACTCAGGTAAAATACTGGTGACGATTCATGATTTATTGTGGCATGAGCAGCAAGGATCTCAGGTAACCACCTTACCAACTTGGCAGTATAGACTTAAGTATGCTGCATATAGATGGCTGGTCTCGAAAGCTATTTCAAGAGCAGAAAAAATAGTAGTGCCCGCTGAAACGATTAAAAACACCATCGAGCACTACTATCCTCACAGTAGTAAAAAGATACTCGTCACCAAGGAGGGTATTGGGAACGCTTTCACCCACGTTAAATCACCGAAAACAAAGCGTCAAACGCAGTTACTCTATGTTGGTTCGTTGTATCCGCACAAAAATATCTCAGTCGTCCTAGACGCACTCCCGTTATTACCAGAGTATAGCTTGAAAATTGTCGGTGCTCGAAATGTGTTTGTGGAGCAAGTTAAGAAGAGTGTTAAGGAAAAGCAGCTTCAGTCTCAAGTAGAGTTTGTGGGATACGTCCCTGATGAGAAATTAGTCGCATTGCTACAAAAATCTTTCGCGTTGGTGCAGCCGTCTCTATCCGAGGGTTTCGGCTTAACTGGAGTAGAGGCATTTGCCACTGGGACTACGGTGGTGGCTTCTGATATACCAATCTTTAGAGAAATATATCAGCAGGCAGCTACGTATTTTGACCCTGCGGTGCCTGCAGCATTTGCACGAGCTATCAGATTACTAGAAAAAGAAAACTATAGTCATTTGACCCAAATTGCGCTCGCACAAGCCAAAAAATATAGCTGGGACAGCATGGCCAAAGAAACCGCGGCTAGCTATGAAAAGTAACACTCCCAAAGTAGCACTACTCTACGATTGGCTGACTACACAGCACGGGGGAGCTGAACAAGTGCTGCTCGCTCTGCATACAGCATTTCCTGATGCGCCTCTTTTTACATCGGTCTACAATGAGCGCAGTGCTAGCTGGGCCATAGTATTTAAAGTCAGGACCTCTTTTTTACAAAAAATTCCTTACCTGAGAAATCATCATCGCGTATTAGCCCCTTTGATGCCACTCGCTTTTGAAGACCTTGACCTATCAGCATATGATCTTATTCTCTCGGTCAGTAGTGCTGAGGCCAAGGGAGTAGTAACAAAACCTCATCAGCTTCATATTTGTTACCTCCTAACACCGCCTCGCTATCTCTATAGTCATGAAGCAGCGTATCAAGAAGAGTCATCCAGAAATCCGTTACTATCACTCATTAGCAGGCCAATTTTTTCGTATTTAAAATGGTGGGACCAGGCTGCTGCCCTCAGACCAGATTTGTATGTGCCTATCTCGAAACTTATACGGCAGCGTTGTCTTAAATACTATCACCGCCCAACACTTCCTCCTATCTACCCACCAGTTAAAGTCAGCGGGGGCACTGCCTCTCCAGAGGCAAAAAAGTATTACTTAGTCATCTCTCGGCTTGTTAGCTATAAAAGAATTGATTTAGCTATTAAAGCCTGTGCAAAATTGAGTAGAGAATTAGTAATTGTCGGTACTGGACCGGATGAGGGTCGTCTACGAAAACTAGCTAGAGGTAGCAAGACAACTTTTAAAGGCGCTGTGTCTGATCACGAAATTAGCAGGTTATATCGTCAGGCGCATGCAGTCTTAATGCCTGGCATAGAGGACTTTGGCATTACCGCTGTTGAGGCAGTCGCTCACGGAGTACCAGCGATTCTACATGCAGATAGTGGTGCTGCTGAGCTGATTGAGGATGGTAAGCAAGGTATACATCTTAAGCAACAAACAGTTAAAGAGCTGGTGACAGCTATCGAAAAAATCGAAGAAAGTAGCTTTTCTCCTCGTCAACTACAGCAAAAGCTACAAAAATATGCTACAACTAGCTTTGTTCAGAATATGTCACAGTTAGTCACTACAGAGTGGCAGAACTTTCAAGCAGAAAGGGGAGAATGAGTTATTTAGATCATGCATTTTCAGTCATCTTAGCTGGTGGAGGTGGCACACGTTTATGGCCTAAATCACGAAATAAAACTCCTAAACAGTTTTTAAAACTCACTGGCCGACAAACCATGATGCAGTATGCCGCCTCGCGCGCCACGAAGTTAGTTGATTGGAACCGAGTGATAGTGGTTACTAATGAACAGTATAAAGACGAAGTCCAAGCCCAGCTACCAAAGCTACCGGCAGAGAATATTATTGCTGAACCAGCCAAAAAAGATACGGCTTTGGCCATGTTGGTCGGTGCTCTTGCTGCTCAAGCACGCGACCCTGATGCTGTCGTCTTTAACTTAGCGTCTGACCATATCGTAGTAAACGAGACCGAGTATGTTCGAGTCATGAAAGCGGCTTTGTCCGTGGCCAGTAGCGAGAATCAGTTGGTTACTGTTGGTATCTCACCAACTTTTCCCAGCAGCGGCTTTGGTTACATCAAAATTGGTCAAGACTTACGCAAACTGGGAGAAGGACTATCACTGTTCAAAGTCGAGAGCTTCACCGAGAAGCCTAATACAGCCACTGCCCGTGCTTTTATCTCAACTGGTCGATACTTTTGGAACGCCAATATGTATGTCTGGTCAGCCAAAGTTCTTTGTCAAGCCTTTGCAGCTCATCAGCCAGAAATGTACGAACTGACACAGTCTTTAATAACACTCAAGCCTAGAGAGTTCCAAGCTGCTTTACCAGCTATCTACAAAGAAGCGACTGCCATCTCAATTGATTACGCGATCTCCGAGAAAGCAGATAACCTGGTATTAATTCCTGGTGATTTTGGCTGGAACGACGTGGGCGACTGGAAAGTTGTCTATGAGCTTGGCCAAAAAGACGCTAGTAAAAATGTCATAGTCAATGAATCAGATAAGGGTAGCACTCTCGTCGTTGATTCCCACCACAACCTGATCCATGCTAACGGAAAGTTAATAGCTCTCTGTGGGATTGATAACATGGTCATAGTTGATACGCCAGAGATCCTAATGATCGTCCCCAAGGAACGCAGTCAAGATGTCAAAAAACTGGTTGAGCAGCTGAAAGAAAATAAAACAGAAGAGTATCTATAAAGTAGCCATATGACATACGATCAGCAGAAAAGAATTCTAGATATTATTGTTGCCTTAGGTCTGTTTATCATCTTTCTACCAATCTGGATCATTGTACCGATATTAATCTTTTTTGAATCTGGGTCACCGCTAATTTTTCGTCACCGTCGCATGGGCTTAGGCGGCAAAGCATTCTTTCTCTATAAATTCAGATCAATGGTCAAGGATGCAGATGATATTCTGCACAACCAAGATAAAAAACTACTCCGTGAGTTCAAAAATGGCGACTGGAAGATTCAAAACGATCCTCGGATTACCAAGTTAGGTAGAGTACTACGCTCCTTAACCATAGATGAATTCCCCCAGCTCTATAATGTCCTAAAGGGGGAGATGAGTATGATCGGTCCGCGGGCATATTTGGAGAAAGAACTGCAAGATCAAACAGCTAGATACCCTGAGACTAAATTACTAGTAGATGATATTCTCTCCGTTAAACCAGGCATAACTGGTCCTTGGCAGGTCAGTGGTCGAAATGAAGTGCCCTTTCCCGTCAGAGCAAAAATGGACGCAGCGTATGCTCGCAAAAAATCTTTGATTAATGACATCGAGATTCTGATGAAAACGCCAAAAGCGATGATCTCAAAGTGGTAAAATTACTGCAGCTTGCCAAACTATAGCTTTAATTTGGTATACTTACTCTTATGCTTGAATCTAACTCGAGTTCTAGTACGGACTCTACCATTCAAAACCTCTTCTCCCCAAGTTCTGAGACCATCAAAACGGAAGAAGTAGAACTGAAAAACACTGCTAATACACCTAGACGTTTCTTAGCAAAGCGATGGCAGAAAATTGCGGCCGGTGTATCGGTGGTGCTACTACTGTTACTAAGTGTGGCCGGTGCGCTAGGATTTTATACCTACACTGTAGTCAAAGACATCCAAGCACAGACTGCAACAGCACAGATAACCGCTCGAGCTGCCTATGATGGCTTTAAAACCCAGAATTTACCTGCTAGTGAAGCCAGCTTAAAAGAACTGCAAACACAGTTACTGGATGTTCGTGCTACCTATAATAAGCTCAGTTTTTATCGTTTTGTCCCAATTGCTAATGCCTATTATAATGACGGCATCCATGGCTTAAATGCGGCCGATGCTGGTTTAAGTGCTGGGCTAGAGACTGTCGCTGCTATTACTCCTTATGCAGATGTTTTAGGCTTTGCCGGGGAAGGTACCTTTACCGGTGGCACTCTAGAAGACCGGATGCGACTACTACTCGAGACATTATCAAAAGTTACACCTCAAATTGACTCTATCAGTGCCGACATGCAAGTTGTAAATGCAGAGCTCTCTGAGATTGATCCCAGTCGTTATCCAGAAAATCTACAAGGACACCCGCTTCGTTCTTACATTCAACAAGCTACTGGTTTTAGTGGTAGTGCAGTAACTGCCCTAACTGATTACCGACCTATTCTCGAGCAACTACCCGCTATTGCCGGCAGTGGCGGTGAACGACGCAAGTACTTGATCTTATTTCAAAACGATAACGAGTTGCGTCCAACGGGTGGTTTCCTAACCGCCTACGCCATTATCTATCTTGAAGATGGTAAAGTGACGCCAGAGAAATCTGATGATATCTACGAACTAGATAAAAAATTCGCCCAGCGCCTGCCCATTCCAACCGCACTTGGTCGGTACCTCACAACTGAGCGCTACTGGAACTTGCGAGATATGAACGTTTCACCCGACTTTAATAAATCAATGGATCAGTTTCTCACCAATTATAAAACAGTTCGCGGAGAACCACAGGATATTGACGGAGTGATTGCGATAGACACACATGTCTTGACTGAACTAGTAGAAATTCTTGGTCCGGTCAATGTACCCGGATACGGCACCTTCACTGCTGAGAATGACCCTCGCTGTGACTGTCCAAACATCATCTACGAGTTATCGAATATTATTACCAGACCAACACCATACTTGCGAGAAGATCGCAAAGGTATTTTAGGTCCGATGATGCGAGAGCTGCTCACCAAGTTTTACACTGCACCCAAGCAACAGTGGCCTTTAGTCTTTGAAGCTGCTCTAGGTACTTTCGATGAGCGTGGCAAAGGTGGCTGGATCGGTAGTCGTAATCTACAAACCTACTTCTATGATGAAGATTTCCAACGTGCAGCGGATGCGATCAGCATGTCTGGCCGTATGACTGCGGGACCAGAAGGTAGTGACTTCCTAGGTGTAGTCGATGCAAATCTAGGTGGGGCAAAGTCAAACCTCTTTATCACTAGTGATATTAAGCACACAGTTTCGGCACCTGAGAATGGCCGCGTGACAAATAGCGTTGAGATCACCTACAAAAACAGTCGACGTGGTGATAACTGTAACCTAGAAGCCGGCCTACTGTGTCTTAACTCAACTCTCCGAGACTGGCACCGTCTTTACTTACCACTCGGCGCTGAGTTGGTGGATGCCCAAGGCTTCACTCAAGAACCAAAGGAGTATGAAGAAGATGGATTCCAAGTACTAGATGGTTTCTTTACGCTTGAACCCAATAGTCAAGCCAAGATTAGAGTTACCTACACCGTGCCCTATACAGATACAGAAACCTATCGAGTTAAGTACTGGAAACAAGGCGGAATCAGTGCTGTACCAATCTTACTTGATGTCAACGGCAGTCAGGAAGAGTTGCTGATGAATAAAGATACCTCCGTTGAGGTGGCTTTCTAGATTGACGTATTAGCTATAAATCAAGTAAACATGCTAAAGTAGAGCTTGTGTCTATTAGATCCCTCACAACCGAAGCTATTGTCTTGAAGCGCTCAACAACAGGCGAAGCGGACAGAATTATTACCTTGCTAACCAAAGAACGGGGTAAAATAGCCTGTGTTGCCAAGGGTATTCGCAAAATGACTTCCAGTAAAGGAGCATCCTTAGAAACCGGTAACTATATTAAGTGTCACCTCATCTTAACGAAATCTTTACCCATCTTAACTCAAGCATCATTACTTGAAGACTGCCATGCTACCAGGGAAAGTCTAAGCAAAATCCGCCAGTTATCTCAATTACTGGAAATTTTCGATCAGTTATTTGTTGAAGATGATGACACTGCAGATCTCTTCTCAGATGCTCTAAAACTTAGGTCACAAGTGACGCAAACAGCAACTTCATCAAAAGCAGTACGCCTGGGACTGGAGAATCTTATGATCAAACTTGGCTATCAAGATCCCAAAGAGACAGCCTATCAAACGATTTTAGAGTACGTCTCTGCACTTAGTGAAAAACCTATGAGAAGTTGGGAGTATTTGAAGGTGTAGTAACTTGTGCTAAAATGTAGCTACTGGCATGGCAACCAGGAAATACAAATTCATATAAAAGCGTCTCACCTTGGTGAGAAACTAGGGTGGAACCGCCCCACCGGGTCCCTAGGCAATATTCATTCGCCTAGGTTTTTTTGTATCTAGGCAGATAAGGGTTCTATGTCTGACCAGACACAGCACACATTAGAAGCCACCGTCTCATTGGCCAAACGGCGCGGCTTTGTCTATCCCACTTCCCAGATCTATGGCGGTCTAGCTAACTCCTATGATTACGGACCATTAGGTACTGAACTGCTTCGTAACATTCGTGACAGCTGGTGGAAAACCTTTATTCACCGTCGTCCAGATATGGTCGGGCTTGATACGCAAATTCTGTTACACCCCCAGACTTGGGTGGCATCCGGCCATGTGGCATCATTTTCTGACCCCTTAGTGGAAGATACTGTGACCGGGAAGCGATATCGAGCAGATCACTTGATTGAGGCCTGGTTAGAAAGCAACGGCACTCAGTTACCTGCGGGCTCAGCAGTTGAAGACATGAAACTACCCGATATGGCTAGTTTTATGGCCGATAATCACGTCTTAAGCCCTGACGGTAACCCCGTCACCGCTCCTAAAAGCTTTAATCTCCTCTTTGAGTCCGCCATAGGTGCGGTGAGTGGTGAGAAGAGCACAGTCTATCTCCGCGGTGAGACGGCTCAAGGAATCTTCACCAACTTTAAGCAAGTTGTGGACTCCACGAGAGTGCAGCTGCCTTTTGGGGTAGGTAATATTGGAAAGAGTTTCCGAAACGAGATTACCACCGGCCAGTTTGTCTTCCGCACGCTTGAGTTTGAACAAGCCGAAATTGAGTATTTTTTCAATCCTAATCAGACTTCATGGCAAGAATTGATGGAAAGTTGGAAAGATGCCATGTGGCAGTTCGTGACCACAGAGTTAGGTATCCAAGCAGAAAACCTGCGCTGGCGTCAACACACAGACACTGAGCGAAGTCACTATAGTCTAGATACCTACGACCTTGAGTATAACTACAGCTTTGGCTGGAAAGAGCTGTGGGGAATTGCCTATCGAACTGATTATGATTTACGTCAACATCAAGAACACTCAGGAGAAAGTTTGGAGTACACCGATCCTCATTCAGGCGAGAAGTTTATTCCTCATGTGATTGAACCTGCAGTGGGTATCAATCGCTTGTTTTTGATGATCCTGCAAGATGCCTTCTGGCATGACGAGAGTAAGCAACGAACTGTCCTTAAGCTGGCACCAAACCTAGCGCCATATAAAGCGGCCGTCTTTCCTTTGCTAAGAAATAAACCAGAATTAATTACCAAAGCTCAAGCTGTCTACACTCAGCTCAGTTATAACTTGGCTATTAACTGGGATGACCGAGGAAATATCGGAAAGCGGTACTTATACCAAGATGAAATCGGAACACCAGCATGTATTACCATCGACTTCCAAACTCTGGAAGATGATACAGTCACAGTTCGTGATCGAGATTCAGCCGAACAAGAACGCGTAGCATTGTCTGAACTTGAGAGTTATCTCAAAACTAAGTATAGTTACTAGCAATAAGGACATTTATGAATAAGAAACTGCTCATACCGGTAGTATTGATCATCGTGCTAGTACTGGCCGGTAGCGCTTTTGCCTTTACTAGGCTTCGCTCATCATCCAGTGATACTGCTGAAACCCAGCAAAAGAAAAAAGTCTTAGCACCAGTAAATATGATTCCTGTCACTGAACGTCCATACATGGAGATTGCTCCGATGGCAGACGGCCGAAATGTGGAGATCCGCGTTAACTCACTCAACAAAGCTGCAGACTCCATGGAGTATGAACTTGAGTACCAGGCTGGTACATTGTTGCAGGGGGCCTTTGGTGAGTTAGCACTAGGCACGTTACCGGTTAGCAAAACTATCTTATTAGGTAGCTGTAGTGCTGGCGGTGCCTGCACCTATCATGAAGATGTCCAAGGCGGCTCAATTGTTACTCGCTTTAGCGGAGCAGAGAACTATGCTCTCAAGTCTGATTGGAAGTATATCGACAATAGAGCCAAAGAAACACAAATTAGCTCACGAGATGCCAAATTTCAGCTTGATGCTGCGGGAGTTGCCACTCAACGCTACTTAGTTATTTTCAATACACCTGGGTATCCTGAGGGCTTAACTGGCACTGCAGTCTCTGATCCATACTCTATAGTCGGTTCAAGTGCCCTACAAGGTAAAGGAACATTAATAATTCGTGCTAATGAGGACGGCGCCACCAGCATTATGGGTTATGATGGCAAAACCTGGCAAACCTTCGAGACGACCATCGAAGGTAAAGCTCTGACTGCAGATGTCGAGCTGATGCAATTGTATGTAGCGGTGAAGTAAATCTACACTAGACTTTTTAAAAGCGCTGAGTAGTGAATAACTCACTACCGGCGCTTTTTTTGTGCTAACTCTGCTCATTTGGAAAGATAATTGCAAATCCCATAGTATTCATAATACTTTCGGTTTTTTTATGTATTTACTTTGTTGTAACCAAGAGTGATAATTACTTTTGTTGATTGGTAAAAATTGGTAAATTAACTTATAAAAATGTTTATTGGGCGATATTATCACACTCTCGAAACCAATGGGAGAGTCTCTCTGCCTAAGACATTTCGTGAGCAAGCTACCAACTGGATTATTACGCGAGGTTTGGATGGAGGATTATTTCTGTTTAAGGAGAGTGACTTTCTCGAAAAAGTCGAGGAGCTGAATCAGCGCACCTTCACAAAGAAAAGCAATCGAGACTTTATTCGTCTACTAACGAATGAAGCTCAACTAATAACTAGTGACGCTAATGGTCGAGTACAACTGCCCGAGTACTTGATTTCACAAGCTCAACTAAGCAAACAATTGGTGGTGGTAGGTAGCTTTGATCGCATAGAGATCTGGGACTTACAAAAGTATCACCTGTACATCGATCAGCTTGAACCACAAGCCGAGAGCTTAGCCGAGCAGATAGAAATAACTACTCCACACCATGACTAATCACCACGTCTCCGTCCTACTCAATGAAGCACTTGCTGGCTTAGTCATCAGCCCCAACAGCTGGTATCTTGATGCCACCTTCGGCAGAGGAGGTCACACAGCTGCAATTTTGCGAGCTGGAGGGAATGTCATCGCTTTCGATTATGATCAAGAAGCGATTGAGTATGGTCAAAGTACTTTTGCCACTTTTATTGAGCAGGGAAGATTCGCCTTAGTTAGAGAGAACTTCAGCAAACTGTCTTCAATCGTTCCAGAAGTATTAAAAGCCCATCAGATATCCCAACTCGACGGTGTCTTGTTTGACTTTGGCACCTCAGTTGATCAGTTGCTCTCTCCTGACAGAGGCTTCAGCTTTGATAGCGACAGCCCACTTGACATGAGAATGGATGATCGCAGTTCTGTGCGAGCAAAAGATCTACTCAATCTGCTAAGTGAGAAGCAATTAGTCCAAATCTTTCAGGACTACGGCGGTGAACGCGAAGCAAAGAGTATCGCCAAAGCCATTAAGATCAAGTTTAACCGCGAAGGTTTAACTTCATTACAAACGACCGCTCAGCTAGCACAACTAGTTTCTAAAACAAAACACGAACGTGGCTCAAAGTTGCACCCGGCAACTAAAGT
Source organism: bacterium (assembly GCA_030855135.1). Taxonomy (GTDB): domain Bacteria; phylum Patescibacteriota; class Microgenomatia; order UBA1400; family PJMF01; genus JALYRS01. The sequence goes on from JALYRS010000005.1 coordinate 25,833, forward strand.
CTTCCAAGCTCTCCGCATTACGGTAAACATGGAGTTGGAAAATATTGAGCTAGCCCTACCTCAAGCACTGCAGCTGGTAGCGCCAACCAAAAATATCGTCACTATTGCTTTTCATGAAGGAGAAGACCGCATTGTCAAACGCCTATTTAATCAGTGGGAAAGCCAAGACAAAGGTCAAAAAATTAACAACCATATTGTAGTACCAACCAGCAGTGAGCTAGAGGCAAATCCTCGTGCTCGCAGCGCAAGATTAAGGATCTTCAAAAAATGTTAAGTCACACCGCAACAAAGTATAGTTATGCCACCATTATTTTCCTCTTGGCTGTTCAAGTGCTATTTACTGTCTATAGTGGAAGTAAAACCGTGCATTTAGGTCAACGAATTACCTTGTTGGAGAAGCAACGTCAAACACTTACTGCTCGATCAATTGTTTTACAATCAAGGCTCGCTCAGAGTCAGTCATTGGCCAATGTACAGGCGTTGCCTGAAACCCAGCAGTATCAACTGATTGCGAAACCGTTGACACTCACGCATACTGGCAGTGTTGCCTTACGGTAAATCATGAGAGAGCGTAGTATATACAACGATGCTCAGTCACTTTCATCACGCCGGCTCAAAGTTCTATTTCTGTGCCTAGGTATTATTTTTTTGTGTCTGTTTTTACGTTTGGGATATTGGCAAATTCTTAAGGCATCACAACTCCAAGCCGCTGCCAATGCTCAATATAGTCGAGAAATTACCACCACTGGTCAACGAGGTCGAATTTTTTCCAGTGATGAGTACCTATTGGTGGGGAATCAAACCGTGTACCAACTGGTAGCAGAACCATTTAGACTAACCCAAACTCCAGAAGCGGTAGCTACTCAGTTACTGCCACTTATACTAGCTGATCCATTTGTATCTCACCAAATAAATGGTGCTTCACCCCTAGCTGTTCCCGCAACCCAATTATTCACTGATCTAGTGGCAAAGATGAGCCAATCAGATGCTAAATGGACTCCCTTACTGCCTATAATTTCAGCTGAGACACAGAGTCAGATTAAGGCACTTAATGTAAGTGGCATCCAGTTTGAGAGTAAAAACATTCGCACCTATCCAGAAGCCTCGATGGCAGCTCAGTTAACTGGCTTCTTAGGTAAAGATAACCAAGGTGAACCTATCGGCTACTTTGGTGTCGAAGGTGGACTGAACAGAGAGCTACAAGCACAGTCAAATCTTCAAGTTGTACAAGCCGATGCACTTGGCTGGTACTTCTCACACGATACCAAAACGCCTTTAGTGCAAGATGGAAGAGACGTAGTCTTAACCATTCGCCGCGATATTCAACATTTAGCCGAAACATATCTGCAGCAAGGTATTGAAAAGTACGGCGCCAAATCTGGTGAAGTAATTATACTTGAACCTAGCACAGGCAAAATATTAGCTATGGCTGGATGGCCTTCATTCGATCCTTACTACTATACTGAAGCCGATCCCGAGTCATATAAAAATGCCAGTTTAACTTCTGTCTATGAACCAGGATCAACTTTTAAGACCTTAACTGTCGCTGCAGGAATTGATGCTGGGGTGATTACCCCTGAAACAACATGTCCTAAATGTGGGGGACCCAGAGTCATTGATAAGTACACCATCCGGACCTGGAATGACCAGTATAACCCTGATATTACGATGCGGGAGGCACTAGCCAAATCTGATAATACAGCGATGATATATATCACTGAGCGGTTAGGTAATGAGAATTTTATCAAGTATCTACAAGATTTCGGTTTAGGCAAAAAATTAAACATTGAGCTTCAAGGTGATACCGATACCCCTTTCCCCGAAAAATGGGGTCAGGTAGAACTGGCAACTCGTTCATTTGGCCAAGGAATTAATATGACTAGTCTGCAACTGGTGCGAGCAACTAGTGCCATCGCCAACCAGGGCGTAATGATGAAACCCCAAATTATTGAGAAAGTAATTGACCCTGTCACTCAATCAGAGATAGAGATAAAACCCCAAGTAGAAGCAGCGGTATTAAAACCATCAACCGCCCTGGCCGTCAGTGAAATGATGGTCTACGCTGCACAAAAAGGGGAGGCTCAGTGGATTTCTTCACCTGATCACGTGATTGCAGGAAAAACTGGTACCTCACAGATAGCGAGTCAAGGCAGCTATGATCCGGACAAAACAGTGGCCAGCTTTATTGGCTTCAGCCCGCCAGAAAATCCAAAATTTATCATGTTGGTCAAGTTAGTTGAACCAGAATCATCAATCTGGGCAGCTGAGACTGCCGCACCTCTGTGGTATCAAATTGCCCAACGACTCTTTTTGCTGCTTAATATTCCACCGGATAAAGCAACTTCTAACTAGCTTTTTTACAGAGACCGCTATAATGGGTACATGCTCGCAGAGATCATGTACCGCTTAAAAAGACCGTATCATTTTGTTAAAACAGGTTTGCTAAATGGCCTACCAGGTCAGATAAAAGCAGGTTTTCCCGGCAGGAAACTTAAAATCTTGGCCATTACCGGCACGGACGGCAAAACAACTTCCTCGACACTGCTCTATCACATACTTAAAAATGCCGGCAAGAAGGTGGGATTAATTACCACTGTTGCTGCCTATGTTGGTGATGATGCCCTCGATACGGGCTTTCATGTTACGTCACCCCAGCCTGCAGATGTCCAAAAACTGATGAAGCAGATGGTCAAAGATGGTTACGAGTATTTAATCCTGGAGGTTACCTCACATGGTTTGTATCAATATCGCACCTGGGGTATTCAACCACTCCTGGCCGGCTTGACCAACATTAGTAATGAACACCTCGATTACCACATCACCTACGAGAATTATATTGAGGCCAAAGCCTTATTATTCAAAAAAGCTAAGGTCGTAGTGCTTAATCAAGATGATCCTTCTTATCACCGCCTGAGAAAACTGCTACGGAACCGCCAGATTCAGGTAGTAGATTACAGTCGCAGTGACCGCTTACCAAGAAGAGTTCAACAAGCAGTTTCCGATAGATTTCCTGAAGCGTTTAATCAAATGAATGCCCGTCTAATCTGGGCAGTAAGTGAGGTAATGGGAGTAGAAAGTGGAGACTTTGCTGATGCGATCGCCACATTCCCTGGTGTCGTAGGTCGGATGCAGCTCGTTAAAACTTCTAAACGAAAAACGGTTTTTATCGACTTCGCTCACACCCCCAAAGCTCTCCGTGAGTCCCTCATCTCGATGCGTCGATATATGAAAGACAACCAGCTAAGTGGTCAGCTCATTGCTATCTTTGGCTGTGCTGGACTGAGAGATAGAAGTAAACGACCTGAAATGGCTCGGATTGCGGTGGAGTTAGCTGACATTGTCATCCTAACTGCAGAGGATCCCAGAACAGAAGATGTCTGGAGTATTATTAGGGAAATGAAAGATGGATTGAGTAGTGGCCACGACAAGATTATGACAATAGTAGATCGTAGCCAAGCTATTACAATGGCCCTCACAATCGCCACCTCAAAAGATGTGGTGGGAGTGATGGGCAAAGGTCATGAGAAGAGCATGTGCTATGGTAAGATAGAGTACCCTTGGAGTGATGAGGCAGCAGTACACGAAAGCTTAAGTCGTTTATAGTATGTCTAAACCAAAAAAAGTCGTGGTGATGGGTGGAGGCACAGGTATTTTTCCTGTCATCCGGGCACTTCGACAATTATCTACTGAAATTTCCTGTATCGTGGCTGTCTCAGATTCAGGTGGCTCTACAGGCAGAATTAGAGACGAGTTTGGCTTCCAGCCGGTGGGGGACTTACGTCAATCGTTAGCTGCTCTAGCAGAAAACAACTCCGACGACTGGATTAGAAAAATTCTCTTATACCGTTTCGAGAAAGGTGATGGACTAAAAGGTCACAACTTAGGTAACTTATTCTTAACTGCCCTTCAAGATATGAGCAGTAGCACCACCGAAGCTCTTGAGATCGCAAGTCGAGTACTCAGAATTGACGGTACGGTCATCCCAGTCACAGAATCCAACGTGCAGCTAGAAATTCATTATCAAGACGGTAGCACAGTGATCGGGGAGCACACCTTAGATGCATCAGCCCATCAAGCCGGTCGTATCTCTAAGATAGAACTTATTCCTGCTGCTACATTAAGCCCCAAGGCCCATTCTGCAATAACATCCGCCGATCTCATTATCATCGGTCCCGGTGACTACTACGCCAGTTTGATGGCTACCTTGGCTCCTCAGGGTATCAAAGAGGCTTTTAACCACAGCCAAGCACCAGTTGCGTATATTCTTAACTTAATGACCCGTTATACCCAAACAGATGGCATGACTGCCCAAGATCATCTGCGAGGAATTGAGAACGCCATCGGTAAAAAGATCGAAATTGTGGTTGCTAATGATGCGCCAGTCCCTGCAGAGATACTGGAGCTTTATAAGAAAGAGTTAGAGTATCCTGTGATTGATGATTTACTGGATGAAACTCACGTAATAAAAACAGATCTCATGACTAGTACTGCCGCCGCAATCAGTGTAAATGACATTGCCCACCGCTCAATTCTACGTCATGACAGTCAGAAAATTAAAACTGTTTTAGATAAAATACTCCATGAACATTCTTAAGTATCACTCATTTTACTTAGTGGGCATAAAGGGCGTGGCCATGACCGCTCTAGCTCAGTGTTTACTCGATGCCGGCAAAGCGGTAACTGGGTGTGATGTAGCAAGTGATTTTGTCACGCAAGGTGTGTTACAACAGCGCGGATTGCAAGATATTTCTTCTTTTAGTGATCCGTTTCCGCAGGAAACTGACTGCGTAATCTATACCGCAGCTCACCAAGGTAA
>JALYRS010000075.1 GCA_030855135.1 bacterium
GTGCTTCTGCTGAGCCTGTGGGAAGTGATTTTAGCTCCTGAAGGAAAAACTTGCTAATTTGCGTAGACCATCGTGGAATGCCGGCTTTCACCTCTAGGGAGAGAAGTAAATCGGTGTGAAGGAATTCAAGCAGCATTTTATAAAACACTACTGGGGCAATAGCGGTGCTACGTAAATCTTCTATCAATCGAACAACGGCTACAGCATCTCGAGTAGTAACCGCTGTTATCAACCTCACCATCGACTCAGTTAGGGGCAAGTCCCCTTGCCCAGTAAAGTTTGCCGAAGTAAGTTTTGTGCCAGACTGAGAAAACTGTTCCAGTAGTTTTATAGCATCCCGAAAACTGCCATCCGCCAGTAATGCTAAATCCTGTAAGACAGTTGAGTCATACTCAATCTTCTCGGTATTAGCCACTTTTTTAAGCGCATCTTCTAACTCGGTAATGGTCGCTCGCTTAAACGGTACGACGGTAGATCTAGAAACAATCGTAGCCGGGACTTTGTGATGCTCAGTGGTAGCTAAAATAAAGAGCACATGGGCTGGTGGTTCTTCGAGCAGTTTTAATAAGGCATTAAAGGCCTCAGTCGTTAACATGTGCACTTCATCCAAGATATAGACGCTAATGGTGCCCATGTGGGGAGGAATAACTACTTGTTCTCGAAGTGCGCGAATGTCATCAATACCTCTATTGCTGGCAGCATCGAGCTCACGAACCAAGTACGACGAGCCATTAAAGATCTGCTCTTGTTCTGCGGATACCGTAACTGGCTCCGATAACTTGACTCTCGCTACTTCATCATGGCTAAAGAGTGATTTCAGCTGCTCGGCATTCACCGGATCGTTGAGGATGGCAGCTAAAATCCGAGCAGTAGAGGTCTTGCCCGTGCCCTTCTGGCCGCTAAAGAGAAATACCTGTGGTAGTTGACCTTGCTCCAAGTAGCTGCTTAGCATCGTCCTGACAGAAGTAAGATGGAGTTGTGAAATCGCTCGAGGGCGATACTTTCTATACCATGACATATTAATCGTGATGATAGCCCAGTAAATGTAACAGGCCGTGTTCTAAGTAAAAACAAATTTGATCGTCTACTAGCTTACCATATCTTTTGGCAGTTCTAACTGCCTCAGGAAAGCTTATCACTACATCCCCCAGGTGTGGAGGTGTGCCTTCTGGCATAGGAAAGTCATGTAGTTGATGTTTTTCATGTTGCGGAAAAGACAAGACATCAGTAGCTCCGTCATGCTTGAGCTGGCTTTCATTGAGTTCGGTAATTTTTCGTTGACCTACCACCGATACATCAACCTGGGCATCCTCAACTCCGTATTCTTGAAGTACCCGCTGGACGGTTTGACGAATTTTTTTGCGATTAACAGGATATCGTGAGCCAATAAATAAATTAGTAGTAATCATGCTGCCTCACTCTTCATCTCGAGTTCCAGCTGAAGATACCTTTCCTTTAAAGTGTCTATGTGACTGGAAAGGAAAATCTGCAGCTCATCTTTATTTGCCTCGAGTAACTGATAGAGGTTAAGTCTCTCAGAACTATCGACGCTTGAACCAGTAGCTTGCTGTGATTTTACTGCATTTAATAGTACACTCTCCTCAACTCTAGAATTCAGCTTGGTCAAAATAAAATCAACCACGCCATAATCAAGTAATCCTGCCCACTGCTCTGATGCCCGAGAGAAGCCATCCTCTTCCGGTGAGCCGCTTAATTTTAGTACTTTTTGCTTAAACTCAAGTGATAGTAACGGTACATAGGTTCGAGAATCCAGTACAGTTGAGGGTTGAAGCTCAGTCGACGTTGGTAGTGGCGGTAGATCAATGTCTGCAATAGGTAAGTGTTGGTGTTCAATCATATGTTACTTCAATGCTAGCTCCTGGGCAGCTGATAAACTAATTGGTCCTAAGGGTATCTTATCTTCTGGATCATCGACAAATAGCAGCAGAACTCTACCTTTTGCAGTAGGACTCCAAATTTTGCCCTCCCTAATTACCTCTGGTGAGCCACCAAACTGCTTTTTTACCCACTGTGCCGGTCCGGCATCTCCTACCACTCCCACCACAGCCACTTCATCAACAGGATTTATCACCACCATTTTACGGAATTTATACCATGGCTTCAAGTTGGCGTGATTCTGATTCCAGTCAGGTAAATATAAAGTCTGAACTGCAAAGTAGTACTTTTCTCGCTGTATCGCTTCCGGTGTTAGTTGACCATCTTCCGTAAACCAGCCGAATGCGCCTCGGTTGGGCGCAATGCCAGACTCTTGATAGGCGTCGTGTTGGCCAAGTGTATCAGTGGGAAATCGTTTTAAATGCTGCTCTCCGCCCATGATCCCAATACTATGATTTAGGCGATGACCTTCTAGCTCAGCAGTCACCGGAAATCCGAGAATGTCGGTGAGTTGCTGCTCGAGATAAAGTTGATCTTCGCTGGCTAAATGACCAACTGGCTGTTTAACGTACCCTTTTAGTTTTTCTAATATGGCTTGCTGTTCTTCTTCGGTTACTTGAGCCAGTAACTGGTCGTCACTTGAGGTCTCTGGCTGAAGCGTTTCAGTTTGAGCTGACATGGGGACAGCTGACCGAATGAAGACTGATCCAGAGATACTGGCTGCTAACAATAGCTGTTGAATTGTTAGGCGAAGATCGCTTAGTGTCAGTTGATGCTCTGCTAACCAGTCTTTAATATCAGCATGTTTAAGTAGTAGCTCACGACCAGTTTGCTGATAGAGTTCCTCTAGTACATCACTATTTGTTAGGGGTAGTACGTTTGGCATGGTTTAGAGTTTATTGAGCAGTTCCAGCTTGAATAAATTTTGTATCAATCGCTGAAACGTAGGCCATGAAACCACCATCACCCTCAAAGATGTAGATTGGTTGTAAGTACTCTTGTTCGTTAAAACTATCAAAGTAACCTAGCGATACTGAGCGAACAGTAGCGTGTTCCTGTAGACCTGCATTAACGATCACTGCCTCGCCCGCCTGGACAATTCTCCACGCCGACTCAGTGCTTCTCAAAGGGTAGGTATGGAG
>JALYRS010000006.1 GCA_030855135.1 bacterium
CCTCAAGCGTTGGTGGCGTGGAGTTGTCGCTTCCAGGACCACCTACTCCCTGGTCTTCATTGTTGGTCGTGGGCATGGGTGTGGGGGTGGGCTTTATAGCTGCAGGTGTAACTACTTCAGGCTTAGGTGTAGGAGAGGGGACTGGAGTCGGTGATGGAACTGGTGTAGCTGAAGGAGTGGGCGTAGCAGACGGGCTGGGTGTAGCTGAAGGAGCTGGTGTAGGTGAGGCAATCGGAGTCGGTGATGGAACTGGTGTTGCTGAAGGAGTGGGCGTAGCAGACGGGCTGGGTGTAGCTGAAGGCACAGGTGTAGGTGAAGCAATCGGAGTAGGTGAGGCATGAGGCGTCGGACTTGGTTGAGCAGTCGGTGAAGCTGATGGTGGAACACTCGGAAGGAGATCAGGATCAATCATCTGCTGTGCCTGAGCTGCCGTGGGAAGTAAGAATCCAAATAAAGTAATGGGTAGCGCAGCAAAATACATTACTATAAGTAGTGTAACTGCGACTAAGTCATATCGCACTGATGTTCGGTGTTTAAAAAAAGTGTTCATATCTAATTTCCTGTCTAATTTCCTGGGTTTTCTTGAGTTTGACAATCCTATCCTGGCTATGTAGGAAATACCTATTATGTGTGTAAGGCTTATGTAAGCTTTGTATTGTACTATCGAGTTCAAATAACTTTAACCTTCAAATAATAATCACTTCACTTAGTTGAAGCAGAGTGAAATGTACTGGTCGATCGTAATTTACCAAGAATGCCTGCGATCATACATCCTATATATATTATTATAGCACACTTTACTCTGAAGTTCAGTACGGTCAGGTTTTTATACTCATTTCTGACACAATTATTACACTGGATACTCAGGAGTTCTGTATAGTAATGGTTACTAAAAGACTCTTTGAAAGGAGCCTATGACTAAAAAAATATTACTACTGCCGCTGTTTGCACTTGTTGCAGCAGGTTGCAGTATGCCAGGCAACGATGCCACTACATCACCCACACCTTCACCACTTAGTGACAGTGCCATGATGCAAAACGGTGACACTACTGTTCCGTTAAATGCCGATGGTGGCGTGATGGTGGGAGGCGCAATGATGACTCCAGAGAGAACTATTGTTGAGAATGCCATGAATGCTAATAACCTTACGACTGTAGTAGCAGCAGTTGATGCAGCAGGACTGGTAGACACACTTAATGGCCCGGGTCCTTTTACCGTCTTCGCTCCGACCAACGCAGCTTTTGATGCATTGCCAGCGGGTACTGTTGATACGCTGTTATTACCAGCAAATAAAGCTCGGTTAACAAACATATTGACCTATCACGTTGTGCCAGGTCGTTATATGGCAGCTGACTTAACCGATGGAATGAAGTTAACAACTGTCCAGGGCGATGAGTTGATGTTTGGTATGAAAAATGGCAAGATGACTATCAACGGCGAGGCGATGGTTGAAGTAGCCGACATAGTATCAAGCAATGGCATCAGTCATGTCATTGATACAGTTTTAATGCCAAAGTAAAAGGCATTATTATTTAGTACGACAACTAATAAGGGTCGTTGCCGGTTGGTAACGACCCTTTATATTTTTACCGACTTAAACTAAGATTGTAATATGCTTGTTTTACTTATTTTTGCCTTTATTGCCGGAATTGTAACTGTTTTATCACCCTGCATTTTGCCGATTTTGCCACTGATACTTTCCAGCTCCGTCAAAACTGAAAAGGGCAGATCTTTAGGTATTGTCTTAGGCTTTATTACTAGTTTTACTTTTTTTACGCTTTTTCTTTCGACCTTAGTCAGAGTTCTTGACATTGATCCTTCTATTTTAAGGACTGTGGCAATGGTAATGATCGCTATCCTGGGTTTGTCGCTGTTATTACCCAATCTTCAGTTACAGATCGAGCAGTTTGTGGCACGGCACCTCAGTTTTGCTGCTCGCTTTCAGCAAACTCAAAGTAAGAAGAAAGGTTTATTGGGAGGGTTCTTGGTGGGGATTAGTTTAGGTCTACTATGGACACCTTGTGTTGGACCAATTTTAGCGGCGGTGATTACCCTAGCTGCTTCCAGCTCTGTCACACTAGGTAGTGTTTTAATCACCTTAGCTTATAGTCTGGGCACCGCCATTCCTATGTTTGCCATCATCTATAGTGGTCAACGATTGTTGAGTGCAGTTCCCTGGTTGGCTCAACGAGCTACTCGAATCCAGCAGGTCTTTGGAGTAGTGATGATTCTCTTAGCAGTTGCTCTGTTTTTCAACTATGACAGGCAGTTCCAGACTTGGGTCCTCACAAAATATCCCCAGTATGGTGCAGGCTTGACAGCAATTGAGGACAATCAGGCAGTAGAAACGGCACTCAATAGACTGAGTGGACGCAGTGATCAGCCAAATGTACCAACAGCAACTTTGTTCTCACCCACTACCAAGGCCCCTGAGTTTACCGGTGCCACTGGTTGGTTGCAGTCCGATCCGCTAACTTTAGCTGGTGATCTGCGCGGCAAAGTAGTCTTAGTCGACTTCTGGACCTACTCCTGTATCAACTGTATTAGGACGTTTCCCTATCTGACAGAGTGGTACGACAAGTATAAGGATCAAGGCTTTGTCATCGTGGGTGTGCACTCACCAGAATTTGAATTTGAAAAGTCCGCCGAAAATGTGACTCAAGCGGCAAATGACTTTGGCTTAACCTATCCCATTGTGCAAGATAATAATTTTGATATTTGGCAGGCCTACGAAAACAGGTATTGGCCAGCGCATTACTTAATTGATAAAGAGGGATACATACGATATACCCACTTTGGCGAAGGAAAGTACCAGGAAACAGAGAATGCGATCCGTGAGCTACTAGGTGAACAACCACTTTTGGGTGATGAAGTATCATCACCAGCTGGTAGTTCTAGGAATACACCGGAAACATACTTAGGTTGGTCGCGAGCAGAAGCATACAGCTTGAGTACCAGAATCAGAGCAAATGAGTCATCAACTTTCACTTTGTCAGAAGATCTAGAGCCTAATGCGGTAGGGTTAGGTGGTACCTGGTTTAGCCACGCTGAACATGCTCGAGCTGAAGGTGACACTCCTACCTTGCGGCTGGATTTTACTGCACGAGATGTTTACTTAGTGATGGAGCCAGGGACTGAAACGGGAGAAGTCGAAGTGCTGCTCGATGGACAGCCCCTGCCTGCGGAGTTGCAAACAGCTGATTCAGCTGGCGGCACGATAACGATCGATAAGCCACGTAAGTATGATGTAGTTACTTTACCAGAAAACGGCCGACATGTACTGGAGTTGAGATTCAGCGGTGGCGTCAAAGCTTTTGCATTTACCTTTGGGTAGGTTGCTGATGGTGAGCACAGTACAGTTTGAGAGTTCTATTTTAACGTCTTATCAAAATACTCAATTGATCTGCGCATCGCAGTCGAGAAGTTTTGCGATAAATTGTGATCATCACGCTGATAGATATGCAGCTCTACTTCTTTGCCAGCAGCTTCTAATTCAGTAGCTAGGTTTTCGGAGAACTCCACAGGCACAGACGTATCAGCCGTGCCGTGCTGAAGCTGGACTGGGCCAGAAATATCATTCAGATATGAGTTAGCTGACAAGCCACGCCAAAACTCAGGATTCGCCTCGGGCGTACCAAACTCACCACTCAGGCGCTCACGCCAGTTACGCGTGCTAGTAGGCTGTTGAGGGGGTGGAGAGAAAGTCGAGCTTCGACGTCGCCAATTATTGAGTAAATCAGGATAGGATGCCACGACCCCGGCCCAAATCACACCAACTTTGATGCTAGGATCTACCACCATCGCTTTCATGGTGATGTGTCCACCCATGGAGTGTCCCCACAAGCCCACGCGTTCAGGGTCTGCGCCAGGGTATGCTTTGATGGCGGAGACTGCATTCAGTACATCAATAGTATAAGCATTGGAGCCGTACGCACCTTCAGGTTGCCCTTCTGAACGATCATGACCACGATAGTCTGGGCGAATCAGAATATAGCCACTGCGAGAGAAACCATCAGTGTAAGCAACATACCGTTCGGTAGTGCGGTACTCAGCTGGGGGAATATAGCCATGGTTAAAGACGATCACCGGCCAACCCGTCTCGGGTTGGGTGCCCGTGGGCACAGTTAGGAGGGCATAGATTTTGAGGCCATCAGAGGTGTAGGAGACGCGAAATCGTTGATAATTTGAGCCAGGAGTCAGCGTTTCTTCTACCACAATATCACTTGCCGGATACTCGCGCTGTCGAAGTGACTCAATCGACAAGGGGTGGAGCGCGCTGAGAGTATCGATGGTATCAGATAAAGCACCCTCAAGAACATCATGACCAACATCAGTTAAGTTAACAGTCTGAAATAAATGATGCTGCACGCGCTGGCGCCAGACAAAGAGTACTGCCGCGGCGATGAGGATCAAGGCTACGCCAATTATTGTAACTTTTGAGGCAGTGCTTTTACTTGTGATCATGTTCTATAATGATAATCGGGAAAACTCGATAGAGCAATCAGTGTTAAAATATTCCCATGGAGAGGTCGCATAGTGGCCTAGTGCAGCGGTTTACTAAACCGCCGTGTCGCAAGATACCGAGGGTTCGAATCCCTCCCTCTCCGCTCACGCAAAAATCACGCTGCTGCGTGATCTTTTGTGTGAATGGGTTGAGTGAGTAATTTTACGAGGTAATAATCCTGCCGGCAAGCGAGTGGAACGAGCCTGCCTAATGCAGCGAAGCTGCCTCCCTCTCCGCAACAGTTGCAAAGTTCTGATAAACCCGTCAAATACTTCAAAATGAGTTGATAATGCTTGCTAAATTTCCTTGATTCGAACATTATTCTTTTTAACAACCGTGTAAGTTATAATAAATACAGCATGTCTGATAACTTCTCATTCAACCTACCAGAGGCTTTAGATGCCTACAAACATCGCAGTCTTGAAGAATGGACACAAAGGTATTTAAGGAACGTTGGAAATAATTCTGGCCTAGCAGATCATTTGATAGAGAATCAACCTTTGGCAGTTAAACTTGTCAAATTCCCGTTGGAACAGCTCAAAAGAATCATGGGTCCAGAGGATATGGTGTTGTTTCCAGAATCAAGTCAAAAGTGGGAACAAAGAGTAACAGATCTACTGATAAAAGTTCAAAAAGGAGAGCTATTTGCACCTTTAATTGTAACGAATTTTTGGGATCCTTATCAAATTTCAGATGGAAATCATCGGCATGAAGCATTTTTAAGGTTGGGGATGAAGGAGTATTGGGTTATCTTCTTTGAAAGAAAAAATTAGAAATATACTTGTAAAGACGCACCGGTTCCAGACCCGGGTGCTCCGCTCACGCAAAAATCACGCTGCTGCGTGATCTTTTGTGTGAATGGGTTGAGTGAGTGTTTTAGCCAGGGGCTAGATCCTGCCGGCAAGCGAGTGGAACGAGCCTGCCTAATGCAGCGAAGCTGCCTCCCTTTTCGCAACTGCCCATACTTATTGGCTATTGTGCCAGTAGCATTCTGATCATACGATTCCATCGATCTTCAATATCGAAGGCATTCGGTTTCCCGATCCCTGGAGGTTATTTTCATGGGACTGGTCGAAGATATTCTGGGCATCAAGCCGAATCGAAGCAGCAAGAAGGACTACGACAGGCACACCAATCCGCGGGCGGGTACCAAGCACTCTCCCAAGACATAGTCGAACGGAGACCGCAAGAGTGACAGACGGGAGAGACTCCGCAAGAACGGCGGTTAATCTCACCTTCTGAACTCTGCCAAACATGGGGTTCATGTATCCATGAACACCATGTTTTAAATTAAATATTATTGTCCGTTAACGACCTGGAAATGATTTTGAGCCAAGTACCACTTACGGTGATTGCAGTAATGTTTGCTGGATTAATATAGGTACGAGAGAAACGTTTATTATCTTCTGCGTAATACTCATCAATTGCCAAAATTTTTTTATCGTATCCAGCCAATCTACCAGTAAAACTTCTATTCTCAGATGTTATGTCGATAATTGTTTTTGTAGCCTCAAAGGCTGAAATAAATCCTTTAAAAGAAAATTCTTTTACACCTTTGATATCATCTGAAACCTCAGTATGAAGTGAATTATTTGTTATTCCCTTTTGTAACTCATTAATAAATCCTGTATCAGCTTCAATAGCCTCCATATCGTCCATTCGGCAAATAGTTATTCCCTGAAGTGCAATATCATTACTAATTCTAGCAAATGTCAAATAATCATCATTTGCATCAAGGAGATAGGCAATACAATGGTCGAGTGGACTACTAAGTCCTAAATTTATTTCTACTAACCGTTTAGTATCGATAATGTCTCTAAGTTCATCATTATAGTTAAATTTTTTCATTCGGTAATTATAACATCTGGTTTATAATCCCGTTTGGCTGCAAAGATGCCTAAATCATAGATGGAATACTCTGGAAGACCTGGGAAACTGTGGTCAGGATAGGTGCAAGTAGTGGGGTTGAAGCAATGCTCGTCCTGAGGTTCGGTTGCCAATCGCTTGATTCCCCACGCCTCGGATCTCAACTGATAGACCTCAGCTTCTTTCTTGGCAATCTGATCAGTCATATCTTCCACCACAAATAGCTGAGCGAGATCAGCTTCACCTGTCTTTTGGTACTCACTATTGGCTCTAATTAAGTAGACCTTATTAATTTGCAGACTGGCTTTGCCGATTAAGTACTGGAACGTAACATCGTATTTATGCTCGGTGTGAATGGTACTGCTACTTTTAATTTCATAAAGATCGTAAGTGTTGTGGACCGTGTCATGAATCAGGGCATCGATACGGGATTCATAGTTGCCATCAGTCAGAGTAGCTTCAAAGGAAATCGTGGTGCCTGCGGGATATTCATGAACGACTTTCATTTGAAGAAACTCTTTGGCCAGTCTTTCAATCTTATAACCCTGCCTAGCTGTATGCTGGTCATACAAGAACCGTAGCCTTTTGATATAACCTATCTAAATCGTAGTATAGCAAAAAAAATTCGGCCGACAAAAAAAGAACAAAGTGTCAATATTTCAAAAGATTTCTTAAAAGTGAACTAAGGGTCTGAGGTTTTTGAGTTTAGGACCTGCGGAGACTGAAGACACACTCGTAGTCAGGAATCCACTCGTCGTCAGGCTTCGCCCAATATTCGTCCAACCACAGACCATCCTCATCCCGCACCAGCCTGAAGACATCGGGAGAGCCGCGCGAGTCGGTAATTTGTTTCATGCCAACACAAAACCATTCTCCCATTGGTTGATCCGCATATTGCAGTCTATATTGTGGGCCAACTTCAGCAGGGCATAGCTCCAATCCTAACTCCTGTGCCTTTTTATATACTTGATCAGTCGTTGGATATCCTGAAAGTCCCAATTGGCTAAGTTTTAGTTTTACGAGGCGAATTTTTTGGGCCTCGGGAAGTGTGGTAAATTCTGGATTTTTCATCATTTCTTTAGCATGAAAAGAAAGCTTTGCTTCTGCATTATTCAACTTTTGTGTTAATTGTTCTTTGGTCATTCCACCAATCCAGATTTCTGGAAAGTGCACCACCTCTTCAGGAAATGAGGTATAAACATGCTCGATATTCTGTTTCTGTAATATAGCAAAAATCTCGGGCGTAAGAAATCCAACATAGGCTCTTGTACCAGGTTGTATCTCTGATGCGTTGTGAGCAATTTGTGAAGATTCACAAGCAAAAACAATCGGCATGTCTTGCTCGGGATTTCTTGCCTCCAGCAGTTTTTTAACTTCATTGGTAAATACTTCAGGAACTGGTCTTGTAACACCATACATAAAAATCAAGTGCTCTCTATCTAAACGTTGAGCCACAAGGTCAAACCCATAAATGGTTTGAATATCTTTAGCAAGATTTCTTTGATTTCGCAATTCTTCAATACGCGGGTCACGACTATAACCAAATCCTTGTATTGGACTATCTATCTCATAGAGAAAAGCAAGCTGTGCGGCATCAAGAGGAGTGTCTGATTGCGATTTATGATCTATCTCTGTCAATCGCTTCATATCCGAAACTTTTTTCTGATATGCTTTTCCATCCGGGAATTCTTCAAGTTTTTGTTCAACAATGGGAGCGACATACGGATCAAGATTCTGCTCTGGCGCAATGCCTCTAACCTCTGCAATACTACCTCCTTCCATTCTGATAGCTACTCTCGGGATTGTTGGTTTAGCATCGCGGTCATTTGAGTAGTAGACATAAAAATCTCCGCCCTGTAGTTGCGCTTGGGCAGTTGATTCTCCCGCTGTACACCAGCCCGTCCCATGTCCCTGTAGTGATGTCACGAGAGACATATGATCTAATCCTTGATTGTATTTCACCCATTGACCTTCAGTCACAGCAAGCAGTTCCTTTGAAGCATGAGTTACTTTTTCTATTGCATATGCATAAAGTTGTGCAAAACTTTCATCTTCTGGTAGATTGAGAAATTCTTCTGGAAGATTACGAGATCGGAGAATAGCTGTACGCTCTTGCTTAAGGGCGGTACTTGTATTTGTAAGCTGTTCGAGATTTGTGTTAGTAGGAATTTGTAACGAAGCTCGTAGTTTTGAGACATCTTTGCCTTCGATATTAATTTTTTTCCCATTCCATTCAATCACATGAACCTTAGCCTCTTCTTCCGGAATCTGACTCAATAATGAGAGTTTTTGACTGTAAATTTCCACTGCTTTTACTTGTGCATCTGACGTATCAATTTTTTCACTTAGTTCAAAATATTCGGGAGTATATTTTTTAACTAATGCATCTGCAACAAACGCAAGTGCTTCACGGTTTAATTCTGGAAATGGCTGAGTCATGCCTGTGAAACGCTTTGGGAATTCTTTTTTTTCTTTATCGTACTTTCCTAATTCAAAAACAGTTCGTAAAGCGAAATATTTAATACTGTCTGGGTACGGAGCATCAGGTGAGGATAAGTAATCAATCCACTTATCCATACTAGACGTCTGATTAGCAATAATTGCCTCTGTGTCCTGTCTTTTTACCTCATTCCAATTTACATATTCAAGGTCTGCTTCTTGTCCACGCTCCCTGATGATACGTCGTTGATTCTCCCAATAAGTGTCGGGGATTTCATCTGGTTTTACAATGTATTTCCCGTGGAGAAGCCGCTTTATCGCTTCCATTCCACGCTCTCTTTGTTGTGGATCTTGTCGATCGGTAATTTCACGGAAACGATTGAGATAATTCTGTATACGATCCAAAGGATTTTGAGGCATTCGTTCACCTGTACGCCCCTCGGTGCGTTGTGCAGCAGCAGTTACTTCGGGTGCCTTATGAAGATCGTACTTCTGCTTTAGTAATTGTGTTGATGCTTCCGGACTTGATCCTGCTTCCATATTTATTCCTCAACTAAATTATATCAATTTTTTCCTTGCTTATACATACTGCTAAGTTCATAGGTTGTTAAAGAGCGAGTTAAAAAAACACAATATTATTTTTTGTCTTTAGTTTCATTCAGTTTGTCTTTTTTCTCCTGAGCGCGATTGCTCACGCTCAGTTGGAAAGAAGGCAATCGTTATTTTCTAAGATCGATCTGTTGGCCTTTGCCAAAATTTCCACCTTTCACTTTTTCCTTGAGCTATACCTTTTGCCGAAAGCGGTCTAATAATTCCATGGCCCATCACATTTTCTCTGTTAGATTGGTGATTCTTCTTAAATTTTTATTTTCAGCAGTAAAAAAGATGAACTAGGCCGTGAGAGAGCTTTGAGCACGGATTACCAAGCTAATGTATCGGCAGTAGCTTTAATAGCACGGTCTGCCACTGAGTTTCTTGAATTGTGTGATAAGGTAATTGATAAGCAAGAGGTTATTCCCGATGTAGAAAACCTCAAGATCACACTAAAAGCCACAATCAATGAGATGAAAGCTAAATTGTTACAATTGTGATCTGGCCGCCGTTCAGATTTTGACGAGCTTGCCTAATTCAGCGAAGCTGCCTCCCTTTCCGCACATAGTGTACAATCAAGAGAAAGGAAACAAATGCAAAAAATTACAGGCTTAGGGGGATGTTTTTTCAGAGCTGATAATCCCGAAAAATTAAGTAAGTGGTATGAAACTAACTTTGGCATAAATAGCGGAGCGGCCGGTGCCATGTGGCAACAAGAAGCTGGTATTACCGTTTTTTCTGCCTTCCCCAAAGATAGTGACTACTTCCCGAAGACACAGCAAGTAATGTTTAATTTTCGAGTTGATGACTTAGATGCAATGTTACTGCAGCTAAAAGAAAATGGTGTCAAGATCGATGAAAAAAGACAAAATGAATCGTACGGAAAGTTTGCATGGGTCTATGATCCTGAAGAAAATAAAATTGAGTTATGGCAGCCAATCAATCCCAAATGAGGTGTCCCCAAGAGGCGTTTGCAACCTTTACTCATAACGTAGTGCATTCAGAGCCGAAATTTTCGTCGCTCTTCTAGCGGGGAATA
Source organism: bacterium (assembly GCA_030855135.1). GTDB lineage: Bacteria > Patescibacteriota > Microgenomatia > UBA1400 > PJMF01 > JALYRS01. The sequence continues at coordinate 10,441 of JALYRS010000006.1, forward strand.
AACCAGTAGTAATTCCCACAAATAGTGACAGTAGCAAAATAAATACTATAAAGGAGAGCGGTAGGTACGAGATATCTAGTGTCCCAGCTCCTTTGGTTAATGCAAAAGCAGAGAGAACAATGCTGAGCAACTTGCCTACTCCTAGTCCCAAACTTATACCTCCAATGCCACCGATCATGCCCATTATCAGGGACTCAGTTAAAAACAGTTCTTTTACCTCACTCGATTTCATACCCATAGCTTTCATCAGCCCAACTTCACGGGTTCTTTCTAAGAGTGAAACCGTCAGCGTATTAAACATACCTAGCGCAGCTACAGCCAACGCAACCAAACCCAATGTAATTAAAATTAAACGAATCGTACCAAATAGTTGTTCAATCTGTTTGACCGTATCAGTAACTGAATTACTGGCAAATCCCATGGCCTCAATCTGCTTTCTAACTTGAGCAAGTGATTGTTTAGTTTTTGTAATAACTTTTGCTTGTGAGTAGACGGTTACGCCTAAAGATCTTAAATCAGTAAATGGTACATAAAAAAACGGTGAGTTGTCACCCTGTACCACGCCAACTATTTTGTAGTTTGTAGGTACAGATTCAATTTTTTCATCTGTGTCAGGTAACAAATTGCTGGGAATGATAAAACTTGTGCTAAACTCAGTGCCAACCGCATTTTCCACAGCTATGCCCAGCACCTGTAAAAATGCAGTATTAACCACTGCTTGTCTACTAGCCTGTGCTGGCAATTCTTTCTGTTGTGCATGAGTATACGCAGAACTTGTAGCTTCAGCTGTCCAGTCTCCATTTTCATCAAGTACTAACCCGGGGATGGCCGAAGAAGACGCACTCTCTACACCCAATACACTCCCAGATTCCAAGACAAAATCATCTACTATGAACTCATCCTCAGTTGAATCGCCCAAAACCAGGCGATCACTATCTTCTAGCACATTAATACTTGCCACAAAGCCTGTTTTTACTACTTGGTTTCCCTGATCATCAAGCAGTCTACTATATCCATCAATACAATCGGTCTGTGTCTGATGACAGTTTTCCTTTTTCCAAATGGGAAATGCCGCTGTATACCATGTTCCAAGAGTTGTGTCATTTTCACCTTGACCAGCAGTTCCTGCAGGGGAATCAGGATAGGACGCACCCCAAACTTTAGAAACCTTTACATCCTGAGTGGGCTGGATAAATCCTAACAATAGAGTACTACCTGAAGGATTTTCTCGCACTTTCAACCAAGACTGGGTAGAAATTTTTGTTGTATCAAATGGTTGGTTGAAAACAACTTCTCTTGTTTGGGCTACGCCGGCTACGCTACCCTTCCCGTCATTTTCTGTGGGCAACTGTAGAGCAATGGCGTCATTCTCATAAATAACTCCAGTAATAGGCTGAATAGCCGATTTACTCAAGTATGTTTTAGTCACACCATAGACTGGCATATCAGTTTCTGAGTTATTGTACGAGATTCTTGATACACTCGCGATCATCGGTAAAATATGTTCTACATCGGGAATTTGCTTCATTTTAGCGAGAGTTTCATCAGTAATCTTTTGGTTGCTGCCCGGCTGAGTGTTGATGTCGGCTTGTTGTAGTTCTTCAAGTCTGGCCACTCTACTGGTTACTACTTTTTCTATGCCAAACCCTATTGAGACCAAAAACACAATTGCACCAATACCAATCATCATGCCACCAATGGTAATAATTGCTCTAGAGCGTTTAAAAAGCATATTTTTAATTGCTAGCTCTATGAGATTCACTCGACTCAAGCTATTTTTCTCTGTTCTAGAAAGACTAGAAATAGCCTCATACATTTTGAGAGATACTTTAGAGAAATGAGAGGTTATTTTTACTGGTAAAAAGGGAATTTTGCTGGGAATAAGTAGTACTTTTGTTATAAAAAATGCACAAACCAGCAGCACAAACTGCAGTATTTTTCCCATCTCCATTAGAAACTCTTTAGTTTTATTAGGGATAGTATAAATGTGATTAAAAGCTGATTTAAGTTTCATCAAATGCCCCTCTTCGACTTTACTTCTTTCATTAGAGTGGAAATTGATTTTTTATCATAAACTTTAGTTACCGCCCCATCTAGCATACGAATAGCCTTAGTACCGAATGTTAAGTACTCTAAGTCATGAGTAACCATAATAACTGTTTTTTTATTTTCTGTATTTAGTCTTGCCAATAACTCCATCATCATTTGACCCGACTCAAAATCTAAGTTGCCAGTTGGCTCATCTGCAATGATCACTTGAGGGTCGTTGGCTAAACCTCTGGCTAAAGCAACACGCTGCTGTTGCCCAGAACTTAATTCTGTAGGAATATAATCTTGCCACTCTAATAAGTTAACATTTTCAAGCTGTTTTCGGGCTGACTCCAGTGCCAGTTGTCTAGGCTGACCGATCATCAGCAGGGGAAATGCCACATTTTCTACCACAGACATTGATTTCACCCAGTTGGGTTGCTGATAAATCATTCCAATGTGCTGTTTTCTAAAGTCTGATCGGTCGTCTTCGGTGCTTGATTCATATAAGTTTGTGCCTAAAAATGTCAGGCTGCCGGATGTAGGTGCTTCTAAACCTAGAATTATGTGTAGCAAAGTGGATTTTCCGCAGCCAGATGGTCCGACAATTATGCAAAATTCGCCCTCCTGTATTTCTACAGAAATATCCTTCAAAACATGTATTTCTTGATCTCCCACATTAAAATACTTGTTTAATGTATCACTTTTGACTGCATTGTTTGGCATATATTTACCTAATATTCTTTAAAAATCCAAACGCTTGCTGCAGATTATTTATTACAAGTTCAAGCGCATTATCCGTAGCCTTGGAGGTAATGATAACCGTGTCAGCTGACGCTCCTTCATTAGCAGCAGAATCTTTTGAAAGAGCTCTCAGATGATAGACCTTTGAAGGTGAGAGATTACCTACCACCACTACATGATTATAAGTTAGATTTTGATCTTCCTGTGTCTTTTGTTGGTATGTTGTACCTGTGCCCTCGGCAAACTCTACTTGAGAGGCTGCCGCCTCATCAGTATCCCAGCTGACTATGAGCTGCGAGATTGCTTGATCTGATCCAGTACCATTTAAGGTTGATGATTCTATTTTTAAATTGGAAATCTGAGGGGGACGAGTATCGGTGGAGGTAGTCAAACGCTGAACTTCAGAGAGGGCTTCATTTCCGGCTTTATCTCTACCCTTCACCACTAAAACATATGGTGTTTTAGGTTGTAAACCCTTTAGTAACATTCTATGCTCACCATTTTGCAGTACTATATTCACTTCATCCCTACTGAGTGAGGGATCAGACTCTGGATAGTACGTAATGATGCTAGAAATCGGAGTATTACTTGTCCACGAGACCAATACACTGGGCTGGGCAGAGCCTTTAACTTGTTGCACACGGATAAGACTGACTTTTGGCTTGGGCAATGTTTCAAAAGCTAAAATAGTGCCTTCATACTCATTTCCCTCGGAGTCATACGCATTCACTTTGTAGAAGTACTTTTGACCATCTTCCAGCTCATCTAAACTGGCAATGTATGTAGACTCGCTGGTTGAGGTGCTCAACTCTGTAATACCACCAAAGCTAACTGTCTTACCGTACAGCACTCTTACTGAAGATGCTCCGGTTGATGTAAATTCAACTACGGCTCCGCTGAGAGAAATTGATTTAACCACTACATCCTGAATACTTGGTGGAGGACTAGTCGTAAAGCTTGCAGTCTTGCTCATGCCGGTGTTACCATCGTCGTCTGTCCATTTTGCCTTGTAATAATAAGTGGTTCCTGGCTGCAAGTTGGCTAAAGAGATTGAGTGGGCTGTTTTCTGCACAGAGTTGGATGGTTCAGACGAAAAGAATGAGTCTGGACTCAGTCCATACTGAATCTTGGAATCTGACTGACGGTCTGTAGTCCAGGTAATGGTTGCACCTTTGGTTGTAACACTTGATACTTTTTGTTCGTCAAGCAAAAGTGGCGCCTCTGTATACTTTCCATCAGGAAGCATCTCTAGAGTTGTAGAGGATGCACTACAGTTTTGTACACTGTCACAGGCTTTTATAGCATAAAAATATGTCTGCTGTGCCAAGCCAGTATCGACATAGGCAATGCCCGTGGTACTGGCAACTTCGGAAAAAGTAACATTATCACTTGATCTAAATATTTTGTAGCTGCTGATTCCTGAAGCAGTTTCCGTAGGTGGTTCCCAGGATATTGCCAGCTTCCAGGAACTACTGCTTTTAACTGAAACATCAGCAATATCAGCATTGAGCGGAATGCCAGGGGAAGCGGTATTTGCTTCAAATGTCGCACTGACATACGTTCCATAATTTATCGAACTACCACCTGAAGCACCATTTTTTGACACCAAGTAAAAAGTGTTTAAGCCCTGCTGAGTAGCAAAAGCAGAAGCAGATATAGAAGTAGCACCCGCACTGGTAAAGCTACAGTTGGTGGAGGAAGGCAAGACATTCACGGTGTAACAATAGGTAATTTCAGATAATTCTCCGGAGTAAGCATCGGGTGGTTGCCAGGCGAAGGCAAATGAGTTGGTGGTGCTAGAGCTGGGAGTAACATTTAGAAACCTTGGCGGGGTAGGTCCCTCTCCGGCAAAGTAGTAATTAGCTTGAAGGGGGGCTGTACTTGAATTACCTGCTAAATCAAGTGTTCTTAGGTAAAACGTGTTTGAGTTATCTTGATAGGCAGCTTCTGGGATGGTGACAGAAGTTTGAGTAATTGTCCCTGACCAGTCAGCCAGCGTGCCACTCGGCGTACCAGTTTTATATTGATAACCTTGAATTCCCGATCCACCGTCACTAGCAGCTGGCCAGGTGAAGGTAAAATTATTTGTGGCTGCATAGCCTGCAGGTGTAACAGTGATGGTGCTGGGATTTGTGGGATTTCCATTGTCAAATTTATAGACAAACCCGTCCCATATTGAGGAACTACTATTAAAAGCACTGTCTCTGGTTTTTATTCTCAAAAAATAACTTTGATTAGAAACAACAGAGAGAGGAGTAAAGTTTGTCCCAGTTTGGAAGGTGCCTGCTGTGACCGGATCAGCCGTGTTGTCTGGACCAAAGTAGACGTAGTAACCCGCCACTCCACTATCCAGGTCTTCAGCACCGCTCCAACTGAAGTATGGCTCAACGTGCCCATACCAAGTGTCTGTGGTAAGTTCTGTGTCTCCAGCTTCTTCATTTAAAACTGTAATAGAGTCTGGATTTGTTGGGGAAACCGTGTCTGCCACAGCTCCGATGGAAACATCTTGCACTATGACTTCTTGTCTACCATCTCCGTCCAAAACTGCTTGCCAGAGAATTCCTTCTTCCGAGACAGGAAAGCTAGCTATTTCACTATTGATAGTAGTTGCAGAATTACTTTGATTTAAACTTGACGAGGTCGCCCATGCACTACCATTCCAGTACTTCCAAGTATCACCTGCATCATTTGACAGCCGATAACTAACAGCTCCACCATTACTTTGTTCGGTGGCGGTAAAAGCATCAAATTCATTGACTTGGGAAGTAAAAACAGCCAAGCTGGGCTCAATTGTTTGTGGGTCACTAGAGTAGGGCGTAGTATTAAATGTAGTACGTTTCACCTTTGAAATACGTAGCTCATCTAACATACCGTTTAAGGTGCCTATTTCTTTACCAGATTCGCGATTACTTTTGAGAGTTGCAATAGATAGGGACTTACTCGTATCAGGAACTTGTAGTGAAACATTTAAAGTTGCGTCTTCCGCTCCATTAATAATCAGTCGCATGGTGTTGCCATCATATGTAGCGGCAATATGTTGCCACTCGGTTGTAAAAGAGTTTTGTTCAGAGCTGAGATACCCATTTGCACCGTAGACCCAAACTTGAGCGTCTAGATTTGCACTCAGGCCAGTACCAGCGTAAAGTTTGCCTCTATATCCAGTAAAGGTTGTAGTTTCTTCAATAGCATTACTATAACTACTGTTAATACTGTCACCACCCACTTGCGTCCATGATGAGCCATTAAATCTCCACACTTCACCGTCACCAGTGCCATTTCCAATACCTGCGAAGATTGCTCCGTTGTATACTGTCAAGGTTTTGACTCGTTCGTACGTACCACTTGTCCAACTGCTGTTTACGTCATCCCCGCCAACTTTTGTCCAGGTGGAGCCGTTCCACATCCAAAGTTCTGCATCTCCTGTACCATTTCCCAACCCTACATATAAATTATTTTCAAATATGACGCTGCTTTCAACTTGCTCAAACTCAGTATTCCAACTACTGTTTAAGCCATCCCCGCCAACTTTTGTCCAGGTGGATCCGTTCCACATCCAAACTTCCGCATCATTGACGCTGGCACCTAAGCCAGCGTAGAGGGTATTTCCCAGAACAGACAGGGTATTAACTCGTTCAAAATTTATACTCCAGCCATTGTTAATGGAGTCACCGCCAATTTTCGTCCAGTCAGTACCGTTATAACTCCACACCTCTGCATCGTTGGCAGAGTTGCCGAGTCCGGCATATAAAGTATCATCTATAACGGCTAAGCTAGCTACTTCCTCAAAGTTTGTACTCCAACCATTGTTAATGGAGTCACCGCCAATTTTTGTCCAGGTACTACCGTCAAAACCCCACACCTCTGCGTCGTTGGCTGTTGTCCCCAGTCCAACAACTAACTCTCCATTATAACTAACCATGCTTAGAACATTTTCATATGTATCTACTGGCCAGGAATTATTTTTGCCTTGCCCCCCTATGAATTCCCAAGTTGATCCATCAAATCGCCAAACGGTCGCATTACCAGACCCAACGTTGCCAGTTCCTGCATATAAATACTCTCCGTGGACACTCATTACTTCTACATTTTGCAAACCACGAACTGACCAACTATCATTAATTTGATCACCGCCAATTTGTCTCCACGTCCCACCGCTCGGTAACTCCCACACCTGGCCAGATCGATATGTGTTACCGGATGTCACACCCGCGTACAAAGTTGAACCAATAAAAGTCATGGAGTCAACAATTGTATGAGTATTATTAAAACTACTATTCAAGCCATCACCAGCAATTTTTGACCATGTTCCCGCTGAGACTGTGTATCTCCAAATCTCGTTATCACCTCCTGAGGCTCCTAAGCCAGCATACAGATCAGTTCCATCTGAGGAAAGTTTGTAGACACCTTCAAAATTCGTGGTCCAGCCATTATTAAGAGAATCACCTCCTACTTGTGTCCAGGTCCCACCACTCAAACGCCAAACCTCTGCGTCGTTCGCACTTAACCCCAGACCCACATACAGATCTCCACCAATGGCTTCGAGTGACAAGACATATTCATATGTCGAGTTTGCCCAGCTACCGCTCATCCCATCGCCACCCACTAGAGACCAACTTCCGGATTCATATCTCCAAAGTTCTGCATCTCCCGTACTGGCACCTAAGCCGGCATAAAGCGTGTTACCGATATTTTCTAAGGTGTAGACTAATTCATAATTGGTAGTCCAGCCATTATTGATCGAGTCTCCGCCAATTTTCGTCCAGTCACTGCCATTCCAAGACCACACTTCAGCGTCACTGGCTGAAGCACCTAGACCAGCATATAAAGTACCGTTTACATAGTGTAATGAGTACACTCCTTCAAACGTATTTATCTGCCATGAGTTGTTGATCGCGTCACCACCAATCTTACTCCAGGTGCTGGAAGCCACGGTATACTTCCAAACTTCAGCATCACCTGCTGTCAGACCTAACCCAGCATATATATCTGTGCCATCATTGGTGAGTGAGAGTACGCTTTCAAAAGTATTAGGTGCCCATGAATTTTGTATCCCATCGCCACCTATTTTACTCCAGACACTGCCATTCCAAGACCACACTTCAGCGTCATCCGTTCCTGAACCAAGACTGACAAAGATGCTTGTATTGAGTGTGGTCATGGCGGGGGCAGTAATATGTCCATCCAGATCCCAACTATTATTAATTTGATTTCCTGCCACTTGACTCCACGAAGTGGCGCTGGCATTTGCCAGTTCATAGACTAATTTGCCGGTTTCTTGATCAAAATATAGTTGATAATCACCTTTATCTACGATGCCTTGACGTTGAGAAATTGATCCTGGCGTTAGTTCTTCATTTAACTTAACCCAGGTTTCTATGGAATGATTTACACCCAAAGACACTGCCGCCGAATCTGCCACAGATAATGATGAATTTGAGCCATTGGAGGTTAAGCCATTATTAATAATACCTGAAGTAAAGCCCGCATTCGTATTTGTAACTTGTTGGTTATGACTAGAACTATCGACTGGATTACCTGATGATTCATCAAAATGGAGAAGCAGGCTTGTATTACTATCCGACGTATATTGTTGCTTTTTAAGCCGAGCCGAGTCATTTGCCACCTCAATATAAGTGGCGCCTGAAAGTTGATAATCGCCTGTAACATCAAACGTCCATGTTTCAGTAATATCTGAAGCAAATATTTGTTTCCAGAAATTATTGAGGGTCAATATCGATCCTATACCTATGCCTAAGCCTAGGAGGGTAACACCAAGTATATGTCTAGACCACCCTAGAGTATAAGGCAGAGTAAATTTTTTCCGTACGGGCATAAAAAAACAAAGAAGTAACTATATACACTGTACCAGGAAAACTATCTGGTAAGCAATAACATATCAGCCTAAAAACAGTGACGAATCACCTTTTACCGCTACTTCGCGCAGAAGGCCTTTGGCTGCTCTATGATTTCATCTACCCTTTTAAATCTTGGCATACTCTTACCATCAACAATGATATTTTCACTAAACATAGTAAGTGGTCGCACCCACATACTTGCCAGGTCATTCTCATAAAGAGATACATACACAACTAGATCTTCTTTTGTCTCGCTGTGTTTAGCAATTCCTATCACTAAGTATTTGTTTCCCTTATAGTGCTGATAAACTCCAGTTTGAAAAGTATTCATTATTTTCCTTTATTTGAAATACAGAATTATCAGTTCTAGCAAAGATATTCTATATCATTAGCTTTGTGATGACTCATCATAAAATCAGGATTAACACCATAATCCACACTCAAATCTCATCTTCGCTTTTTCTTCGTATTTGCTATATAATCCGCCTCTCTTGAGGAGACATTATGGTATTTTCATTTAATCAAGCTCGCACTTCAGTTAGTACCAACTCTCATCTAGCCAGAAAAATGCTTTCCAGCTTTACCAACACCCATCCGTTACTGTCATTTTTTGGCCTCTTAGGATTGCTTTTCCTGTTAATTGTCCTGAGTAATGCTCTGAGACAACCTCCAGCTGCCCCAGAAACTGCAGCTGCAGAGCCAGTGGCGGTGCAAGTGTACTCTTCTGATCAAGCACCAGTTATGACTTTCTCGGCAAAAATTGAGAAAAGCGGAGTCATTAATATTTATGCCCAGTCGCCCGGTATAGTTCAAGCATTGCGAGTCACTGAAGGGGACACGGTTAAAAGAGGTACTTCGTTAGTAAATCTTTCGAGTAATTATCAGGGTGGAAGTCTGCCAAGCGTCTCTCGTCAGATTGCTCAACAAAGTTACGATTTTAATCTCGAGAACTTTGATACTCAAAAAGAAATTATCTCAAAACAAAAAGAGCTGGCCTCTAAATCAGAGACACAAGCTGAGGAGCTACGTGCCATCAACCGTCGGTCCTTAGATGAAACTCGAGATTTGATTAAGCTCAACGAAGATGTTATTGGGCGAATAGATGACCAAATTGAGTTTCTCCAATCAACCAACGTCGCTGGTGCTAACGACGCTGCCTTGTTAGGTGCATTACAAGGTAAAGCAGGTGCTCAAAGTGGCTTGACGCAGTTACGCTCTGGCTTACGGACGCAGGAGTATCAAACTGCCGATAGCACCACTTCGGCACAGCTGGGTCAAATAGGTAGAGATGTGGCACTTAAGCAGCTAGAGCTACAAGAAAAATCCCTGACCCTGACTAAAGATATTAGTCACCTAAATTTGAAGTTAGCTCGAATTAATGAGTCATTAATGTATCCTGCGGCACCATGCGCTGGCACTGTAGAGCGAGTGTATGTGACTGTAGGCCAATCTGTCACTCCGGGGACGCTGATTGCCACCATCAAGGCTGATCAAGGAGAGAATACTGCATTTGTGCAGGTGACTAGCGATGTTGCGAAACGGATAAGCATGACTGAGCCCAGTCAGCTAACGGTAGGAACTCAGCAGATTGAGCTGTATCCACGTTTTGTTTCCAGTGAAGCAACCGATGGTTCATTGCACACAGTGCTGTATGACATACCGGCTGACTTTTCCACACTGCTCACTAACTCAGAGTTACTGCCGGTAAAAATTCCGGTAGGTAGTAAAGCTATTTCACTCGATACTGTAATCGTGCCGCTGGATGCTATCTATCAAACTCAGGACAAAGCCTTTGTGACTACAGCTACTCAGAATAGTGATGGCGAAAACGTCGCCAAAACTATGGAAGTAACGTTGGGCCAGGTCTCGGGGTCATTTGTGCAAGTGTTGTCAGGCTTGTCCGCCCAAGATAAGGTTATTACTTCGCGCAATGTGCAAGATGGCGACTTAGTAGCCATTCAGTAGTACTACACATGAATAATCGTCGCCCGACCAAACCACCAGCAGCTCGACCATCGTATCTAGATCGCCTAACAGTTGATACTGCCTTAATGAGTGGCTTTGTAGCCAAGTACATCACCAACATTAGAATAGTGATGCTACTTATCTTGACCATTTTACTGTTGGGGATCACTGCCTATACTCAGCTGCCTAAAAGATTAAATCCTGAAGTTAAAATTCCTATTATTACTATCGTCACCATCTTACCTGGGGCCGGACCGTCTGACGTCGAGAGTCTCGTTACTAACCCAATAGAAGATACACTGCGCTCTCTCAAAGACGTCGATGTTATTGGCTCAAGATCACTTGAAAATGTATCGGCGATAACGATTCAATTTGAATCATCGGTCGAGACTGAAAAAGCTCGGACGGATGTGCAAAGTTTAGTTGATACTGTTAATGATCTGCCTTCCGATGCCCAAGCGCCGACGGTCAGCGCCTTGGACTTTGAGGACATTCCAGTCTGGACCTTTGCCTTGATTACCACAAAAAGCTATCCAGACTTGATGAGTACTGCGACCGAGTTGAAGGAAGTAATTGAAGATGTGCCACAGGTAGATCGTGTCAATGCGAATGGTTTGGATGAGCTGGAAGTAGTGGTAGAGGCGAGTGCGCAAAAGTTAGCCACCTATAATCTTAATCCTTTTGCCTTGTCCCAAACGTTACAGAGCGCTAGAGGCACGTATCCAGCAGGAGTGATTCAAACAGACAGTAACGTCTTTGCTTTAACCATCGATCCGGCCGTGTCCAGCATCGATGATATCCGCAATTTACCACTGATAGTAAATAATCAGGTACTTCGCCTAGGTGAAGTGGCGACTGTGACTCAGAAATCAAAAACGACGCAAAATGATTCCTTTTTGGCTAGCGCTGAGCGTGAGTCTCAACGAGCAGTCACATTTTCTGTTTACAAGACCACTGGCTCAAATATCGATGATGCTGGAGCAGCGGTGAGCACAGTGGTAGATGAGTATATGGAGTCAGCCGGCTCGGAGTATCAGCTAGTGACTTTGTCAAATACTAGTGACGAGATTAATCAGCAGTTCGATGATTTATTGGGTGAGTTTAGAACTACCATTTTCTTAGTCATGGGTGTGCTGTTTTTGTTCTTAGGTTTGCGACAAGCGCTGATCTCAGCCTTAACAGTGCCGCTGACATTTCTTTCTGCATTCTTTTTAATGCAGTTCTTTGGGATGTCGATCAACTTCCTAAGTATGTTTGCTTTTTTATTGGCACTAGGCTTATTGGTCGATGACACGATTGTGGTGGTATCTGCTATGACGACGTACTATAAATCAGGCCGTTTCACACCTGTTGAAACAGGTTTATTAGTCTGGCGTGACACGATTATCCCAATTTGGTCTACCACCCTCACTACTATCTGGTCATTTGTGCCACTGCTACTCACAACAGGAATTATCGGTGAGTTTATTAAGCCAATTCCCATCGTCGTCACCTTAACTATGCTGTCCTCAACGGCTATTGCGGTCTTAGTGACTTTGCCACTAATGATCTTTCTTCTCAAGCCAGTACTGCCATCCAGAGTTATTCTGATGTTTAAAATTCTACTCTTTGTCGTAGCTTTAGCCGTTGTAGCCTACTTTACCTGGCAGAGTCCCGTGATGCCCGTGGCGATAGTGGTCTACATTGCTCTCACATTACTTTTTCGACAAGTGCTGCCACAGCTCAAAGCACAACTTACTCAAGCAACTCATCGCATTCAGTTAAAGAACCTCAGACACTTTTTCGCGAAAACCTCAAACCATGGTGTCGTCAATCTTGATCGATTATCCAACTGGTACCGCCGGTTGATACTGCGAGTTATCACTAATAAATCAAGTCGCCGATCAGTCGTGATTGCAGTAGTGGTGTACTCTGTCTTCTGTTTTGCTTTACTGCCCTTAGGCTTTGTCAAAAATGAGTTTTTTCCCAAGACAGATACCACAGCCCTCTTTGTAGAGCTAGAGTTACCATCCGGTACGGTCAAAGAGAAAACGTCTATTGAAGCTCAGGAAATCCTCAATCAACTTCGGTTCACACCAGAAACTGAGTTTGTGACTGCAGACATCGGGCAGGGCGCCCAAAGTGGCTTTGGCGGCTCAAGCGGTGGTAGCAACCTAGCTAACTTCACACTGAGATTAACTGAGATAGATGAGCGGGCGGTGGCTTCCTATGATATAGCAGAGGATTTGCGGGCGCAGTTCTCACAGTATCGCGCAGGCAGTATCTCCGTTATCGAGGAATCAGGTGGTCCACCAGCTGGGGCTGATATTCAAATCAAGCTGCTGGGAGAAGACCTAGGTGAGCTTAATACTCAAGCAGACGCCATAGTCACCTTTCTTGGTGAGCAAGTAGGTGTGACTAATGTCAGGAAATCAGTCAAGGAAGGTACCAGTAAGCTAACTTTCGTGCCTGATACAGCTAAGTTAGCGGAAAATGGTTTATCAGCTGACTCTTTGGGTGGTACGCTCCGTTTATATGCCAGTGGATTTACGTTAGATACGATGAAGCTACAGGAAAGTGATACCGATGAAACGGATGTTGTTTTTCGCTTAGATACGGGCCTGGCTAACGCCGATGATCTATCAAGTTTATCAGTCACCACTCCCCAAGGTAACTCGATACCTCTTCAAGCACTGGGCTACTTTGTACCTAAGGCTAACCCTACTAGTATCGCTCATGAGAGCTTTCAACGAACTATCTCAGTCACGGCTGCTATTAGGCCAGGGTATTCAGTCGCTGAAGAGAATCAGAAGCTTGAATCATTTGCTGACTCTCTAGATTTGCCAGCTGGTTACAGCTGGGAGACAGGTGGTGTTAATGAAGAGAATGACAGCTCAATCAACTCAATTTTACAGGCGATGTTACTGACAGCGGTCTTAATTTTGATCACGATGGTAGTTCAGTTTGCATCATTTAGGCAAGCGATCATTGTTATCATCGTTATTCCTTTGGCAGTATCTTCGGTCTTCTTATCCTATGCTTTGACTGGCACGCCGTTGTCATTTCCGGCATTAATTGGTATCTTGGCGCTCTTTGGTATCGTGGTCACCAACTCGATGTTTATCGTAGATAAGATCAATCTAAATATCAAAGAGGGTATGGGTTTTGAGGAGTCAATTGCTGATGCTGGTGCGTCACGCATGGAGCCAATTATTTTGACTAAGCTGTCTACAATTTTTGGTTTATTACCGATCACCATTTCTGATCCATTATGGAGAGGTTTGGGTGGTGCGATTATCTCAGGATTATTAGTCGCCAGTGTGATTATGCTGCTCTTTATTCCTGCCTTGTACTACAACTGGATGAAGCCAGCTTCAGCAAAATTATGATAGAATTACTGCCATGATTATCTTCCTTATAATTTTAGCAATCTTGGCGTTACTAACTTTTTTTCAAGGCTGGTTTACTGTCGAACAGCAGACAGTGGCCATTATTGAAACGTTTGGAAAATTCACCAGAGTGGCTCACGCTGGTCTTCACTTCAAATTTCCTTTTATTCAAACAGTCGCCGGCCGCTTGTCACTACGCGTGCAGCAGTTAGATGTCAAAGCCGAAACAAAAACCTCAGATAACGTCTTTGTTCATGTCTTAGTCTCCGTCCAGTACATGGTTCGTGATGCTAATATCTACGACTCATTCTATAAACTCCAAGATCCGGTAACGCAAATCAACGCCTATGTCTTTGATGTGGTCCGAGCACGCGTGCCAACGATTAAGCTTGATGATTTGTTTTTAAAAAAAGACGATATCGCAGTGGCAGTAAAAGAAGAACTTAGCGAGACTATGGGCAGTTTTGGTTTTGAGATTGTGAATGTTTTAGTCACTGATATTGAGCCAGACAGCAAAGTCAAAGAAGCCATGAACGAGATCAATGCTGCTGAGCGAATGAGAGTAGTTGCGTCAGAAAGAGGTGAAGCAGAGCGAATCCTAAAGGTAAAATCAGCTCAAGCGGATGCCGAGTCAAAAGCTCTGCAAGGTAAAGGTATTGCCGATCAACGTAAGGCTATTATCGAGGGACTGAGTGAGTCAGTTGATGAGTTCCAGACACGCATTACAACTTCGAGTGCTCAAGAAGTCATGAACTTGGTCTTGCTGACTCAATATCTTGATACCCTCAAAGAAATTGGCCAAACTTCACAGAATAACACGATCTTGTTGCCACACGGACCTGGAGCAGTGAGCGAGCTAGCCCAGCAAATTCAACAGGCGATCATTGTGGGTAATGCAGTCAATGGTAAGAGTACAAAAACCTCAACCAAAAATTAATCACCCCTATTGTCCCATAACTTGCAAATTTTGCAGTTCTTGTCTATAATCTGCCTGGCAGTTTACCCTTTCGAACGCATTTTGCGTATATAGAGGAGAAATCCTGTGCGTTTATTAACAACTTACGCTTCCTTAGGTCAGGTAGCTCTGAAGTATGGTCCAGAGGCAGCATCCCACCTGAAAGAGTGCGTCTGCGCTCTTGGCACTGGGCTTAACAAGAAGGTGCTGCTAGTGCCAGTTCGCAACTTTCCGGGACCCATTTATGAGATTCTCTCGTTTGAGGTTCCCTCAGAAATAGTCGCTAAGCTGGACGACAGCGATGATCCCTGCGGCCGCTTAGCGTTACTTGCGATGGCTAAGGATGAAGTGCTACCAGATCACCCATTCATCAAGAGAGTGGGAGAGCTTCTTCTCGAGTCCATGCGTGAAGAAGAGCAAGAAGACATGCTCAAAGCAGCCCTGCTCGAAGAGACTGAAAACCTAAAGGCAATTCTGGAGAGGATGATCGAGATATCCGGTCGTAAGGATCTGGGTGAAATCGTGGTCGAGGTACTCGACGGAGAGTATGGCATTTCGTTGACAGTTTCTGCCCTCAGTTGGACGCATCTTGAGGACCAATCAAAAGTTGATATGGCAATAGTAGAATTGCTTGCAAGCTTTTTCAGCGGTGATGACGCTGGACCAGCGAAAGGGTACATTCAGTAAGAGTCTAAGTGGCTTGAGTAGGTATTCGCCTATTTATAGTCGCTTAAATTGTATCGCAGCGACCTCCCCTCATAAGGAGGTCGTTTTTTATTTAATTGAATGATGATATTGTTTTACAATGCCAGGAGAAAATTCACAGAGTTTTTTACAAGAACTACTTAACAAAAAAGCGATGGTGTTGCAGGTGCAGGAAGTCACAAATAAGCCACAAACGGCCGCGGTGAGAGAAGTAGACCGGCAGATAAAGCAGCTCCTACGAGGGCAGCTCGTTACCAAATCTGGCGAAGAAGACTAAAAAAAAGCCCCAACTTTCGTTGGGGCCATATGCTAGACAACTTCCAGTCGCCGAGCCACGGTGGGTTTAGGCAACTATTGATCGTCACAGTCTTTGGTTTTGTACAGCCCGTGTAAGCGAATGTAATTAGCCACCCGCTCGTTAACCATGGTCAACCACTTCATATCGCCTTCAGCGATGTACTGCCGAATGCGACTGCTTTGAATATTCGGTGAAATTCGTTCCGTCAGCCACTGAATATTGCCATTGCCTGGCAGCTCCAGTACATTTTGCCAAGCAAATCCCTCACGGGGAATGATCCGAATCGGCTTTTTCATCAGTTGCTCTGACTGATACCAATTGGTCAGGTGTCCAGGACGAGGTATATTAGGCCACTTCAGCGATACGGCATCAGAGCCGGTGATGAAGGATATCTCAGCCCCCGGGTACTGACGACGCAGTCTTCTGAACCGAGTAATGGTCGGCACGTCTTTCTGCATGGTCGCAGATAGATCGAGAAGCAACGGACTCCAGCCAGGACGGGGACTGTGAATCCATTCCTGGGGAAAAGCCAAGTGTGCCAGCTGCTGGCGGTGGATGCCCATTTGAGGGTCCATACCTGGTTTGTCGCTGAAGCCTGACGGGTACCAGATGACCTGGTCATAGATACCGAGGGAGAGAATCACCTCAAGTATCCATGTATGACCTAGATGACTGGGATTCGTGGCAGAGCCTGCAAATGCGACTCGATACATTTCCCATACCTCCGCTTTGTGGTCTAGATCAAACAAAAAGTTAAAGAACTGGTTACTGTCCCATAATTTACATTATAACGCTAGCTTTGACAAACTCTACCCTATGCCTCGAGAGCGTTTTTCTATATAATTCGCCTTTCACATCCGTATGTCACAGAACTCTACCATTATCAAATTCGAGAATGTATCCTTTACCTTTGGTCACGACAAGCACCTTTTACATGAGGTCAGTTTTTCGGTGCGTGGCGGTATGAAAGTGGCGCTGATGGGCCAGAATGGAGCAGGCAAGAGTACATTGTTTAAGTTGATTACCAAGCAGCTTCAGCCCGACGCTGGTATTGTTTCAGTTGCAACAGATTTAACAGTGGCCACGGCACATCAAGTGATCGATCAAGCAGATAAAGAACTCACAGTGGAGCAGTATTTTCATAAAGTTCTGCCAGTTGAGCAACATGAGCTTCGGCGCAGGATTAGTAGTGCCTTAGCAGTCGTGCATTTAGTTGCTCCTATTGATAAAAAAATCAGCGATCTTTCTGGTGGCCAGCAAGCACGCCTATTATTAGCAGCCGCCCTGATTCAGAGTCCAGACTTATTACTGCTCGATGAGCCAACCAACAATCTTGATTATGAAGGCATTTACTACTTAACCGATTTTTTGATGAACTATAAAAAGAGCGTCATCGTTATTTCTCATGACGCAGAGTTTTTGAATGCTTTTACCGAGGGCGTTTTATATCTTGATAGCCACACTAAAGTGATCGAGCAGTACGCTGGAGATTATCATGATGTGCTCAACGAAATCTCGGCGCGGATTGAGAAAGAGAATCGTGAGAATGCTCGGCTAGCCAAAGAGATTCAGGAAAATAAAGAAAAAGCTAATTTCTTTGCTCATAAAGGTGGCAAGATGCGTAATGTAGCAGCCAAGATGCGAGAGAAAATTGAGGAGTATGAAAGCGAAAAAGTAGAGGTCAGAAAAGAAGATAAAACAATTCGACCGTTTAGTATTCCGGCGCAAGCTGATTTAGTAGATTTTACCCTAAAAATTTCCTCATTTGAAGTGATCCAGGACCATCAGCGAGTGACCAAAGAGAGCAGTATTGTCTTAGGCAAAAGCACCCATTTACAGATTGTGGGCCCAAATGGAATGGGAAAAAGCACTTTGATCGAAGCACTAGCGACTGGCACTGCTCCAGGAGTGAGCCTAACACCTGGTGTAACCATCGGCTACTACCGTCAAGATTTCTCAACCCTCAACTTTAGCCACACTGTCCATCAATCGTTAGTTGAGGCAGTAGAAAATGCCAGCAGTTACTCAACTGAAGAAGAGTTGCGTTCAGTGGCTTCAGGCTTTTTGATTACCAAAGAGCTGATGAGGACTACAGTTGGTGCGCTTTCGGAAGGGCAGAAGGGTCTGCTGTCATTTGCTCGGTTGGTATTGATGAAACCAGGTCTACTGATCTTAGATGAGCCTACCAATCATATTAACTTTCGTCATTTACCTAACATAGCCGCAGCTCTCAATCAGTACGAAGGTGCAATGATCTTGGTCTCCCACGTAGCTGATTTTGTGGCGCAGATCAGAATAGATCGAGTTCTAGATTTAGAGAAGTAAAATAATCTTTGCCGATCAGATAATATGCTCACCAACCGGTGGTGTCAAAGGTACCAGACCATCGATTCTCTCTAATAGTGTGGTATAGAGTATGGCAGATGCTAAGCCAATTACCGGTATAGCCACCAGTAGTCCAATTAACAATGCAATCACACCAAGTAAACCAAGTGCCATAAAACCTAGGCCGTAGCGGAACAGTCGTCCTTTCATACCATCGGTCATCTTCGCACTTGCTTTAAGTGCTTCTCGAGGGCCCATATTTCGATCAACGATTAAATATGGCACAAACATATACTTAATTGACCAAATGATACCGGGCACAATAAATAGTAGAAAACCGAAGATAACTATCACACCCACGATGGCATTGCCAAAAATGTAGTTTCCGATGTGAGAGATTTTGCCCAGCAAATCATTTAACTTAACAGTTTCTCCTCGAACAATCTTAAGATATATGTTAAGCCAGCCTAAACCGATAATAATTGAGAGAACCTGACTTACAATTTGGGAAACCGCTGCTCCAACACCTGTTTCAGTATCCTCAAAGAAAACTCCAACTAAGATACTCAGAACTACTTCAATGGCTACCACTAGCAACATCATGCCAATTAAGAATTTCCAGTGTGCTTTGAAGAGCTGCCAAGCCTTATCAACTAACATGCCAAAACTAAGTTCGGCAATTGGCAGCGGAGTAATAGTAGCGATCATATAGTCCTTTTCTTTAGTGTGATCCTTCGCAGTGTTATTGTAAACAAGTGCTTTAGCTATAGCTGATGTGGTGATTCGGGTGACTGCGGTGGCAGAACGCTCGTAAGAGGCATTTCAGGTATAGACGGAGTGGTAGGCTCAGCAGTAACTCTTCGACTTCGTTGTTTTCTCCAAAAAAATAGCGCTGCTAGTCCAAGCACAATGACGATAGGGATGAGCAGTACTGCAGGTGGTAGTGGGCTAGTTGCAGGATCGGGTGTCTGAGTCACTTCTGGTGCTAAGCCAGTTTCATCATTAGTGCCAACTTCAATGTCATCGACCGTACTTTCTCCGGCCACTGTGACTTTTTGATCTGATGAAACAGCAGCAATGTTCTGACTGGTCTCACTTGATGCAACTAATGTATTTTCCTGATCATAGCTGATAGTTAGCGTACCAGGTGACATAGTGGTGAAGTACAGGGTTCCCAGAGTGGCGGAAGAACTGGCAGCAAATGGAGCGAGCGGATTAACCGGAATAAAGTACAGGCTACCATTACTCGCCAGCACTTCATTTTTGAGTAGATTGAATGGTAGCTCTGGAGTAGTTTCAAAGCGTACATCTGAGACGGTGACCCCACTCAGAGTCCAGGAAACTTGTAAGCCATCTATTTCTCGGCCATAGGTATTGATTAGCAGGGGTAACGATGTGACAGTACCTACTTCAATTGGCTGCTGGGGAGTATCGAAGTATACGTTGACGCGTCTAGTTACGGTCGAAGGAGTTTGAGCAGCTGCAACTGAGACGACCGTGTAGATGCCAAGACAAAAAGCTGCGAAGAAAAAACTAAGTCTCTTGATCCATTTCACTTAGTGCTCCTCATTGACTTAGGTATCGCAGCATCATGGAGTAGTCAGTAATATCCACGATGCTATCTTTATTAAGATCAGCGAGGTTATCACCTGTTTGCAACATATTCTTGACTAAGAGCGAGAGATCTAAGACGTTCACCACGAAGTCACGATTAAGGTCACCAATATGGAAAGGCTTTGGCGATGGCGATGGAGGAGTAGTTGGTGAAGGCGTAGAGAGTACTCCACAGCGGCCATTTCGGCAGATGTTATTAACTGGGCACTGAGCGTTAGTGCTACATGATGTGC
>JALYRS010000040.1 GCA_030855135.1 bacterium
GTTTATCTCAAGCTGATATAGTATTCGAGGCTGTAGCTGAAGGAGGTATTACTAGGTTTATGGCCATGGTCTACTGTGACGTCCAGCGTGATGACACTGCCTTAGCACCAATTCGCTCTGCTCGTACCTACTATGTCGATTGGGCTTCTGGTTTTAACTATCCACTATACGTGCATGTAGGTGGTGCAAATGTACCTGGACCATCTGACGCTTTAGGGCAAATCAATCAATATGGCTGGGCTGGTCAAAGTGACCTCAATCAGTTCTCAATCGGCTACCCAACATTTGTCCGAGACTACAATCGCGTTCCGGGAAAACAGATCGCAACAGAGCATACTATGGTTACTTCTACCGAAAAGTTGTGGGATGTAGGTATTAAACGTAAATGGACAAATATGTCTCCCGCCCTCAAAGTGGGTCGTCAAGCTGTTGCCTCAACAGACTGGAAAGCCGGCTATAAAGGCTGGACATTTAGCGATGATGCCGCGACAAAGGGCACTGTAAGCAGTATTAGTTATGACTTTTGGTCAGGCTACAGTGATTACTCTGTCAGTTGGAGCTATGATGCAGCCAGTAACAGCTACCTAAGATCTCAAGGTGGAGAGAAGCACACTGATATTAATAATGACAAGCAAGTAGCCGTCAAGAATCTGGTAGTGCTCCAGACCGCTGAAAAAGGACCAATTAATGAGCTCAAGCACATGCTCTACACAACTACTGGTACGGGAACTGCTACCATCTTCAAGGATGGGCAGGCTATTGACGCAAAGTGGGCAAAAACAACCAGAGAGAGTGAGTTAACTTTTACTGATGCCAAAGGTGCGCCGATAGCTTTCAATCGTGGCATGGTTTGGATCTCAGTCCTAGATGTGGCTAATGACCCGACCTATTAATCACAACAGTAAATGATTGGTTGGTATATTCGGAAAAGATACGGTTTTCTACTTGTTCAAAACGTGCACAGCTTTTACAATTGAGTACAGATTGTACTAAGGGCTTGTTTGAGCGGGTATAACGTGTTACTTTCAATTTAGAGAGAATAGCTATGAACACTTTGCAAGATTTCATGATTTCCAAAACTCGTGTGAAGATGATGGAGTTGTTTTTTACACAGCCACAAGAAATGTTTTACGTGCGAGAGATTACCAGAGCTACTAAAGAAGAAATCAACGCTGTTCGACGAGAGCTGGAGAGAATGCTGGCGTATGGTTTGCTTAAGAGTGAGCAAAGAGGCAATAGACTGTATTACTTTCTTAACCCACGCTATGTCTATTATCAAGAGTTACAACAAATGGTCGTCAAGGGCAGCGGCTTAGGTAAAAAAATTCGTAAACTACAACGCAAGCTGGGAACACTGGAATTTGTGATGTTTTCCGGTAAGTTTGTCCAAGGGATTAGACCTCGACAAGATGAAGTGGATATCTTAATTATTGGTGATGTGGTACTCCAAGAGCTGCAACTCTTAATTAAGGACGAAGAAGAGAGAATCGGTCGGGAAGTTAATTATGCAGTCTTTCCTCTTGATGAATTTAACTTCCGAAAGACTCGTCGAGATCCATTTATAATGGATATTTTGTATAGTAGTCGCGTGATGTTAGTGGGTAGTGAGGTTGAGTTCGTGGAGAGACAAATTGTCGGTGTCACTGATACTGTTTAAAGGTCATATACTTCATGTCTAAGGTTTATACAACTTTCTTTCTTATCATAGTTATAACGGTTATTTCTACTCTGATAGCCTTACCAGCCAGAGCTCCATACACTTTTTCCCTCTTTGGTCAGGAACGTAGTATCACCCTGGGGAGTCCAGTCATTGACTTTACGTTGTTTGGTCGTCGCTACTACAAAGAGTTTGCTCTAAAGCAAGGTCTGGATATTAAAGGTGGCATCCAGTTAGTATTAGAAGCAAATATGACGCAAATACCTGAAGTAGATCGTACAACTGCTTTAGAGTCTGTTCGAGAGATCATCTACCGCAGAGTCGATCTCTTTGGCTTGAATGAGCCGGTAGTGCAAACTACTCAACAAGGTGAGTCCTACCGAGTTTTGGTTGAGTTAGCAGGTGTGACTAATCCCAATGAAGCACTTGAGTTAGTAGGTACGACTGCGCAAATGGATTTTCGGCTACAAAACAACACAGAATTGACTGCGAGTAGCTCAGCACTTGAAGTCTATAGTTCCTTTGAGCCGGTAGGTCTGTCAGGGGCAGAACTTAAACGGGCATCAGTACAGTTTAATCAACAAACTGGTCAACCAGTAATCTCATTAGAATTTAACGAAACTGGTACCTCAATCTTTGGCCAAATCACTGCCAACAATACTGGCAAAGCGCTGGGAATTTTCATCGACGGATATCCAGTAATGGCGCCCGTAATCCAAGATGCCATTGTCACTGGCCAAGCCATGATTGAAGGAGGTTTTACCACTGAGCAAGCGAAGCAACTAGCCGTTCAGTTAAATGCCGGAGCATTGCCTGTCCCGGTCACCGTAGTCGAGCAGCGAACAGTTGAGGCTAGCTTAGGCCAGGCATCGGTGCAAGAAAGTGTCAGAGCAGGGCTTATAGGACTGGGTTTATTAATGTTATTCATGACCTTGATGTACGGCACTAAAGGAGTTATTGCTAATATTGCGTTAATCATCTACACAGTACTAACAATAGCTATCTACAAAATCATCGGTGTAACTCTGACAGTACCTGGCATAGCTGGCTTACTGCTTACTATCGGCATGGCAGTTGACTCTAATATTCTCATCTTTGAGCGGATGAAAGAGGAGTTGCGTACGGGCAGAGCCTTTAAACCGGCTATGGAGCTTGGGTTCGGCCGAGCCTGGGATAGCATTAAAGATGCTAATGTTGTGACGATCTGTACTGCGCTAGTTCTGATTAATCCTTTGAACTTTGCATTTTTAAACACCTCAGGGATGGTACGAGGGTTGGGTATAACGTTGTTTATCGGAGTCGTCATTAGTTTGTTTACCGGTATTGTAGTGACTAGGACGCTTATGAGAGTCTTTTTGAAGGGGTAATGATATGAGTTTCATGAAGTTTCGTCTACTCTATATACTGATTTCTTTGATCATAATTCTTCCCGGTATTTACTCTTTAGTTACTCACGGACTAAAACTATCACTTGATTTTACTGGAGGTTCGCTACTCGAGGTCCGTGTTTTAGATGAGGCCGCCATTTCAGAAATAAGTTTTGAGAGGTTAGAACAACAATTTGAAGGTATCTATGAATTGACTGAAGTCGAGCAACTTGGTACTCAGAACTTTTTACTTAAAGGTTCAGCTATTAGTAATGATGTTAAAAATGGGGTACTTACTACACTCACTAATCAGATTACACCAGTGGAGGAGGTCAGGTTTGAAACTGTCGGACCAGTTTTAGGACGAGAATTACTGATCAAAACAGTAGTTGCCACTGTCTTGGTCATTCTAATTATCACTTTTTACTTGGCATATCAATTTAAAGAATTTAAATTTGGCATCAGTGCGGTGATCGCCCTCTTACATGATACTTTAGTAATTGTCGGTTCGTTTAGCCTCTTAGGCTATTACTTTGGTGCTGAAGTGGATGTTTTGTTTATGACAGCGTTACTGACGTCAGTTTCATTTTCCGTCCATGACACGATTGTCGTGTTTGATCGAGTGAGAGAGTTTCGCAAAAAGAATGTTCGTCTTTCAGTTAAGGACACCATTGATGCCGCACTGCTTCAGACGCTCAGCCGTTCACTGAATAACTCGATAACGGTAATATTAATGTTAGCAAGTCTAGTCTTACTTGGTGGTGATAGTATCCGTTGGTTTGCGGTGGCGCTCTTAATCGGTGCTCTTACCGGTACGTATTCTTCTGCTTTTGTGGCAACTCCTCTTTTACTGTGGTGGCACGAGTTAGATCAACGCTTTAGTAAAAAGAAGTAGTTATTTCTTGATCGTACTGTCAAGGTATTTCTCAGCTTCAGCTAACAGAAGTGTTCGGTCATTTAACTCAGGCTTTTCCAGTACTAACTCAAACAAATGCTGTAGTGTTTGACCAATAACCGGTCCGGCTTTAACTTTAAAATGCTCAATAATATCAGTGCCATTAACTGCTAAGTCTGTTATGGCAAATGGTTGGTGCAGCTGACCAATCATTCTTTGCTTGAGCTCTTCTAGCCGCCAACTCGTTTTTCGGGCACCACTACCTAATCGATCACCCTCTCTTAAAGCCAGAATATCATCAATATTTTCTAAACCAATTTTTCTCATCATTCTGCGAATGGCTGCATCGGTATTTTCAGGCTGATAGTAAAACATATGCTGACGGACTAAGACGAAGATACGATTGGCATCACGCTTAGAGAGACGCAAACGTTCTGCGATGGCTTTAGCGACTCTGGCGCCTATAACTTCATGGTTATAGAAAGTGATTTGGTTCTGAGTGGTTTGAGAAGTAGCTGGCTTGGCAATGTCATGAAGTAAGGTTGCTAACCGAACGATAGGGTCACGGCTAGGGCAGTGACGTAATGCATCTAGACTATGAATCCAGACATCCGTTGTGTGGTGACCTCCCTGTTGTACACCTTTTGTCATCAGCAACTCAGGCACAATTAACCTCAATAAACTTGCTTCATCTAAAAGTTCCACACCTTCGGCGGGGTACGAACTCTTCAGTATCTTAAGAAACTCATCTCGAATCCGTTCGCCACTGATATGTGAGAGTAGTTCTGCATTTTCATCTATAGCGGAAAACGTGGCGCGGTCCAGCTCCATATTTAACTGGACTGAAAACCTGATGGCACGTAGCATTCTGAGTGCATCTTCTTGAAAACGAGTGGTAGCATCACCCACAGTCCTAATCAGGTTATTTTTAAGATCAGCTTGACCATTGAATGGATCGATAACTGCACCCTGTAAATCAATTGCCATAGCATTGATGGTAAAGTCTCGGCGTTGTAGGTCCTCATTGAGTGTGCTGCCCCAGGTCATTGAGGATGGCTGACGGTGGTTATCATAGACTTCACCCGCTCTAAAAGTGGTAATTTGGTAAGCAGGCAGCGGTGTAACTTCTTCATTTAGCGGCGTGAGACGAGTCTTTATAAGTGATGAGTGCAGCTTTGTGGCTTCAGCAGCATCGATGACTCTGTTTTGAAGCTGTTTTTCTTGAGGTAGTGAATCACTAGGCAGCTGGTAGCCCAACAGGGTGTGTAGTGCCTCAGCGGGAATGCTAACAGTCCCGAACTCATTTTCATAAAAAGTATCAGCAAATAATGCCACAATTTGCTCAGGGACTGCGTTGGTGGTGAAATCAAGATCAGTTACCGTAATCTCAGGATTAACCTCATGAAGGAAGGCATCACGTACTGCTCCTCCCACGATGTAGGCCTCAAAACCGGCTGCTTCTAGCGTAGAAAGAATATAGACTGCGGGTTCAGTTAATAAAAGCTTCATAGCTATAGTATAAGCGGAAAGCTACTGGTTTCTAGTCGTGACTCGCTATACACTGGATAGCTGTGAAGTGGAAACTGCAAAATAAGACTGTTATAAAATCAATCCCGGCTCTACATCAAGTACTACTGAAAAATAGGAGTATTTTAGACGTTGCCTCTTTTTTTGATCCGCCTCATCCTCACGACATCTCTCTAGAGAGTGTCGGCATTAACTCATCAGAGATGAACAAGACAGTAGATCGGCTCCAGCTTGCCAAAGAACGAGCGGAAACAGTCGTTGTGTTTGGAGACTACGATGCAGATGGAGTTTGCAGCACCACAATTTTGTGGCAAGCACTGCATCACCTGGGACTCAAAGCGCTGCCTTTCATCCCTCACCGCGAGAAACACGGCTATGGTATGTCAAAGCTGTCACTAAGTGACATGATTGCCCAGCATCATCCCGATTTAGTGATAACAGTTGACAACGGCATAGTGGCGCATGAGCCAGCTCTGTTGCTCAAGTCTCAAGATATCGATTTGATTATTACTGATCACCATACGCCCGAAGACACCTTACCCGAAGCTGTCGCCATAGTGCACAGTACACAGCTTTGTGGTACTACAGTGGCCTGGATGATTTCACGAACTCTCGCGCCAGAGTTAGCGGTCAATCAGCTGGACCTCTGCGGAATTGGCACCATTGCGGATCAAGTTCAACTCAAGGATGCAAATCGTAGTTTTGCTGCACATGGCATAACTGCACTGCAGAAAACCAACAGACCAGGCCTACTAGAGTTGTTACGAGCATCAGATACTATGCCAGCAGACGTGAGTACTTCTACGGTAAACTACGCGATTGCACCCCGACTAAATGCATTGGGTAGATTAGATCATGCGTTAGATGCAGTAAGATTACTTTGTACTACGAATCCAGAGCGAGCGGCACGCTTAGTAGCAAGAGTCAGTTCACTAAATACAGAAAGACAGGCTTTAACGGCACAAGCACTCGCTACTGCAGTTGATAAAGCAGATGGTTACTCTGCTGATCGCGTGATTGTTGTCGCATCGTCCGAGTATCATGAAGGTATTATTGGTTTGGTAGCCGGCAGATTAGTAGAGAAATTTCATAAACCTGCAGTTGTCATCAGTATAGGCACGCAGACTGCCAAGGCTTCAGCCAGATCTGTCCCAGGAATAAACATTATCAAGTTAATTCGTCTAGCTCGAGAAGAGTTATTGGAAGTAGGTGGGCATCCGATGGCTGCTGGTTTTTCGTTGCTGCCCGAGAAAATTGCCGATTTTCAGCTGACGCTGGCAAAAATCACGGAAGAACACATCTCCTTAGAACAACTAAAGCCGGTCATAGACGTTGAGGCAATTATAGATTTCTCCCTCTGTACTGTGGAAACAGTTGAGTCTTTGAGTGCTTTTGAGCCGTTTGGTCAGGGCAATTCTCGGCCAATTTTTGGTCTCCAGAAACTTAAAGTACTGGCCGTAACTACCATGGGCAAGGAAAATCAACATCTCAAGTTACTGGTATCAGACTCTAGTGTTGGTATGAGCATTGAGTGTATTGGTTGGGGATCGGGAGACGGAGCAAACAACTGGCAGACGGGCAGCGAGGTGTCATTAGCCGGCACACTAGAAATAAATTCTTGGAAGAATAAGCATCGAGTGCAGCTGAGCATTAAAGATCTTGCTTCAACTTCGCTTGTTAAGGAGTCGGGTGAGTGAATCTTTGGCATGTTCAATGCCGCAGTTGTCGACTTCTTCGCTAAAAATCTCACCAAAGGCATTAGTGATAACTTCTTCACTGATGGGCCAATCATTAAAGCCACATTTTTTACACAGTAGAATGATGAAACTGCTGGCCATTAATCGGTATGCATCCTCTGCAGTGGACTCAGCTGACCAACAATGAGCGACAACTTCATCTACCTGTTTCTCGCTTATAACTGACTGTAATGTTCCGAGGACTGCAGTTTGATCTTTACTTATCCATAGTAGTTCTTTCATATTGAGTTACCTTTCTCTTGTTCAGTCTCAAAAGTGCCTGAATACTGCACTGGCATAAAAAAACCCCGCATCTGTAGCGGGGTGGTATCACTGTATTACTTAATACAACTAAATCCGCCCCACTTTCTGAAGTGTAACAATAAGTGTGTTAGGACAACGATTATAAAACATACTGGAATTCTATACTTTGATTTTAATTTGTCAAATTACAAGATATACTAGTCACTAGTACTTTTCCAACTGATAGTTTGTATGGGCTTTCGTTCTCTCCGTTTTGATCAAATAGTTACCTTTATATTGGTGTTGTGTAGTCTGGTGCTTCTTTTTAAACCAAAAACAGTTTCCACAGTATCAGAGCCACCGCAGAGCATTTCTCTTGTTAAGGCGCAAGATGTCCCAGTTGTTGTAAGTGAGATAGATATAGATGATAACCTGAGTGCATCACAATCAACGGGAATACTGCCTACAACAGCAGTGCCGATGATGGCGTCAGTTAGTGCTCAATCAGTGTACGTTATTGACATGAGCTCACACTCTGTATTACTAGCCAAAAATCCCACTACTCAAGTACATCCTGCCTCAACAACTAAGTTGATGACAGCCTTAGTGGCCATTGAGATGTATGACCTCTCTCAAGTTATTCCATTTACAGCCACCTTTCCCAGTGAAGGTACCGTTATTGGTTTTGAAGTTGGTGAGCAGCTTCGGGTAAAAGATTTATTAGCAGCTTTATTAATCAGTTCCGCTAATGATGCTGCAGTAGCTTTAGCAGATAATTACCCCCTTGGTTACTATGGATTTGTAGCGGCCATGAATCAAAAAGCAGAATCATTACACCTCGATGCTACCCATTTTAGTAACCCTGCGGGCCTTGATGCAGCTGAGCAGCAGTCATCTGCTCGTGACCTAGCGGTACTGGCTGAAGCTGTTTTAAAAGAGCCACTCTTAGCTGAGTATGTAGCGACAGCTAAGACTACTATCACAGATACATCAGGCAGTAAGTCACATCTACTGATAAACACTAATCAATTATTGACGGCTCTTCCCGGTGTTAAAGGACTGAAGACAGGTACCACACCTCTAGCAGGACAGGTATTAGTAACACTTTATGAAAATGATGGCCGCAGCTACTTGATCGTCGTGTTGGGTAGTCAGGATAGGTACCTTGATACCCAAGTTATAATTTCATGGTTGAGGAGTCACTATACCTGGTTAGACGTAAATTCTGGTACACTTAATTAGCTATGTCATCATCCGGCACCAACTTAACTCAAGTTACCTATATTGGTCGTCAAACTGTTAAGTTTGGAACTATTGCTCTGGTAGCTATGATAGTGGGGCGCACGGTCTTTAGTGCTGCGGTGGCTTACTGGAAAGCAGCTAATCCACCACCGCCGCCGCCGCCCACTGTGGGTTTTGGTATCTTACCAATGTTGGATTTTTCAGCAGTAGAAAACACTACTCGACCTCAAAGCTACTCTTTAGAGACAGCTAACGGTGGTCTACCTACCTTTGGTGACAGAGCTAAAGTCTTTTTTATGCCCAAGGCCACCATCAGCCTGCTAGCAGATGAAGCAGCCAAAAGAATCGCTGCCGAGTATAACTTCGTTTTTAGTCCAACAGCCCTGGACTCACAAACATATCGCTGGAATAAGTCTCAACCACTTGAAACTAGTTTAGAGATGAAGCTAAATACCTTCAACTTTGAGTTGAGTAGCAACTACCTTTCGCGATCTGATCTTTTAGGCAGAGGCAGCTTACCGAGTGATTTTCAGTCA
Organism: bacterium; assembly: GCA_030855135.1. Classification (GTDB taxonomy): domain Bacteria; phylum Patescibacteriota; class Microgenomatia; order UBA1400; family PJMF01; genus JALYRS01. The sequence goes on from JALYRS010000040.1 coordinate 9,204, forward strand.
GTCACTACTGTTAAGTCCTTTCTCAGTGCGGCAGGATTATTGCCTGACGATATGGCTACTGCTTCTGGCGAAGTTGTCTACCTCAAAGCATTAGGTGGCGAGCTACAGCCAGCCGTCTCATTCTCTGATGCTGATTTTATTCAGGTTGATCTAAATCGAGTCCCAATTGACTCACTTTGGCGCATGTATACTGAAGAGGGCTATGTTGGTATAGCTCATGCAGTTGTAACGGGAGCCTTTAGTGGTAACGATAGCTTGGTAGAGATGAACTTTAAGTATCATCCGATTGATTACACTCAACTCCATACCTACCCTTTGAGAAGCAC
>JALYRS010000007.1 GCA_030855135.1 bacterium
CCATACACCTTTGCCACCCCGTAAGGTGATCGAGGATAGAAAGATGTTGTCACTATTTGTGGTACGGCTTGCACTTTACCAAACATCTCACTGGAGCTTGCCTGGTAAAACTTTGCTTGAGGACAAGCAAAGCGGACAGCTTCTAGGATTCTTGTTACGCCAATAGCTGTAAACTCACCAGTTAATACTGGTTGATCCCAACTAGCTTTTACAAACGACTGGGCCGCCAAGTTATAAACTTCGTCAGGTTGGATATCTTTGATGGCATATGTCAAAGAGTGTTGGTCAATTAGATCACCAGAAACAAGCTCTAAATTAGGATTATGCATTAAGTGCTGAATACGCGCAAAGTTCTGAGTACTAGTGCGGCGTGTGAGACCATAGACTTTATACCCCTTACTTAAGAGTAACTCAGCCAGGTAGGAGCCATCCTGTCCAGTAATACCAGTGATAAATGCTTTCTTCATACAGTCGCTCTCCAGTAGTCAAGTACGTTTTTTAAAGTTGTGGTTATAGGGATGCTAGGACTCCAACCCAATTGCTTTATCTTATTAGTATCCGCAATAATTTGCTTAACATCAAGGGGACGAACACGACTCGGATCAGAAGTAACTTGTATTGTTGTCTCACTCAACTTTAGCAGCCCCTCGAGGAGTTCTTGCATGCTGTAACCATTGCCTGAACCAACATTGTAGACTTCGCCAACTACTCCGGCGTTCATTAGGAGGACATATGCAGACACTACATCCTTAACATCGGTAATATCTCTAATGGCAGTCATATTGCCAACCTTGATCTCACCACCACCCTTCTTTTCGGCTACTGCAATTTGCTGAGCGAAACTTGGTATGGCAAAAGCTGGTTGTTGACCAGCGCCTGTGTGATTAAAGGGACGAACTCGGATGATGTTTAGCTTAAAAGCATAGTGATACGATAAGCCCAACAAATCTTGTGTGACCTTTGAGACGCCATAGGGATTAGCTGGTCCTAAAGGATGCTCTTCACTTACAGGCGAAGTGCTATCTGCTATAAAATCGTACTCTTGACCTGAGCCAATAACTAGAACTCGAGCAGTGGGGCAATGAACTCTGACCCCCTCTAGTATATTGAGTTGTAAGACGGTATTGTTGAGAATTGTTTTCTCGGCAGCTACAAAACTATCAGCCACTTCTGAGATGGCAGCCAAGTGATATATCTGTGTTGGTTGCACTTCGTGTAGTAAAGAAAAAACGGCCTCACGATTGGTTAAATCAAGGGCATGCTGCTTAATCTTGCCACTTATATCTGTGGCAAGTTTGTTACCGTAGCTCGTGACATGGATGTCATCAAAACCTTGAGTGAGGAGTAGGTTGTACAAATGTTGGCCGGCAAAACCACTGCCGCCAGTGATAAGGATACTTTGGTTCAGGTTGCTCATCGACCGATTCCTAAGTAATTAAAGCCCCAGGCTTCTACTTGCTCACGAGAAAATTGATTTCTGGCGTCGATAAACCACTGTTCCTCAGCTTGATTTCTGACCTGGCTAAAATCAAATTGAGTGATTTCTGGCCACTCAATAAGAGCCAAGATAACGGAAGCATTATTAACCGCCGTGAGCAACTCAGCCTCATACGCCAACAAGGTATGTTTAGGCAAAAAGTGTTTGGCAACCGGAATAGCTTTGGGGTCAAACGCCTTGACTGGCACCCCTCTTTTTAAGAGGTAATTAATCACCTTAATGCTTGGTGCCTCGCGCATGTCATCAGTGTTGGGTTTAAATGATAATCCTAAGACAGCGACTCGATGTGATTCCCAGCCATGTATGACTTCACCGTACTGATTCATTAATCGGTCTATTCGTTCACTATTCAGCGAGTACACTTTATTAAAGAGATTGTTGGCTTCACCTACACTTCTCGAGTACGCCGCTAGCTCACTCACATCTTTAGGGAAACAGGAGCCTCCGTATCCAAAACCAGGATACCAATAATGTGAGCCTATGCGTCTGTCTGAGCTGATCGCGGCAATAACTTCCTGAATATCAGCGCCATTTTTTTGACATAAGTCAGCTATCTGATTGATGAAAGTAATTCTGGTTGCCAAGTATGCATTGGCTGAGTACTTAGCCATTTGAGCCGACTCCGGTGAGATCTTTACAATAGTTGTCTTGAGTGGTTTGTGCAGCTCTTCTAACGTATCAAAGACAAATTCATCGTCTGCGCCAATCACCACCCTGTCGGGGTTGAGGGTATCATACACGGCTGTCCCTTCTCGTAAAAATTCAGGCAGCGAGGCTGTGTAGAAATGGAGAGTAGTATGTTTTTTAATCTGCTCCGTCATCTTCTCTAAAGTGCCTGGGGGAACGGTAGATTTAATCGCCACCACTGCATTTTCTTTTAAGAACGGTGCCAAACTCTCAGCAGCGGCCAACACGTACTTCAAATCAGCCTGGCCATCCGGGGCTGAAGGTGTACCGACAGCAATAATTACCACATCCGAATCTGTGACAGCCTCAGAGTAAACAGTAGTAAATCGTAGCGAACCAGTTTTCTGTTGATCTATGAGTAGTTTCTCAAGATCTGGCTCAAAAAAAGGCACCTTGCCTTTACTAAGTGCAGCCACTTTATCTGGATCAATATCAAGACCGTAGACATCATGCCCAAAAGATGCATAGACAGCTGCTGAAACTACACCTACAAAGCCAGTACCGATGATTGTGATTTTCATAAAAAAAAGGCAGCTGTATAGTATTAAAAAATAAGTATAACACCTTCCACTTAATTCATCAGATATAATTGAGTTGTATGAAGATAACTATCCTCACTTTATTTCCCGAGTACTTTACTTCTCCGTTCAGTACATCAATCATAAAACGCTCAGCTGAAAAGTCTTTAGCTGAGATCTCAATCCTTAATATTCGTGACTACACTACAGATAAACATCATATGACTGATGATCGGCCTTTCGGAGGTGGACCAGGAATGGTAATGAAAATAGAGCCGATTTACAACGCCCTTACCTCGATCAAGGCCAGTAAAGGCACCAGCAATGAGCAAATACTCTTAACCTCTGCCAAAGGCTCGCTTTTTACACAGAGTACTGCCCAGTCACTATCTGGACTCGAAAGAGTCATTATTATTTGCGGTCACTATGAAGGTGTGGATGAACGAGTTGTCAGCGAGCTCATCGATGGAGAACTTCGCATTGGTGATTATGTACTTACTGGTGGTGAGCCAGCCGCAGCCGTAATTACCGACGCTGTAGTTCGGTTACTACCAGGTGTTTTAGGCAACGAAAGTAGCAACCAAGATGAGTCACATACCGTACCTGGCACACTAGGATACCCACAATACACAAGACCTGAAGAATTTAATGGTTGGAAAGTGCCGGAGATTTTGCTGGCAGGACACCACGAGCAGATTAAGAAGTGGCGAAAGCAACAGAGAAAGACAGTAGCTAAGGAGTAGTTACCTCTATCTTAGAGATAGCGTCAGCTACTGAACTTAACGAGAAATCAAGCTGAGCTTGTAACTTATCACTATTTAAGGCCGTATTCAGTTGATAAGGTCTGGTGGCAGTCTTCAAGTACTCATTGATGCTGCTACCTTTTACTGATCCTCCGAGACCAAGTTGAGTGTTGATGCTGGAAGCAAAATCAAAATCGGTCCATCGCTCGCCACTACTGGCGTGATACAACCCTTTTGTCTTCGTCCGCAGTACCCACTCTATGACTCGAGAAAAGTCGTTAATAAAAGTAGGACCGAAGTAATGGTCGGTAAATTGTGGATAGAGAGTATTTGCCTTGATACCTTCGATAATTTTATGAGCTACATCCAATTTAGGAAATGGATCACTTCTAAAAGGTTGATCGATTCTCAGAACTGTCCAGGCACTGTTGCTAGCTTGGATGATCGACTCAGCTCTGGCCTTGGTCTCACCATACCACTCAATCGGACTCGTCTCGTCAGCTTCAAGGTATGAAGCTTCTTTCTTGCCATCAAAAACATAGGCGGTAGAAATGTGAATAAGATGTTTGTGGTACTCGCTGGCAGCTTTTACTATATTTTCAGTCCCTATCACATTGACACGATACGCTACTCCGTCTTTGTCACCCTGTTGCTGCCAAGCAGCGGTCACATCAGTAAAGGCAGCTAAGTGAATAACGAACTCTGCCTCTGATGTAGCAAAGACCCGTTTTACTTGGTCAAGATTAGTAATATCGGTCGGATTGACCGGATCAGATATATCAAGATTAGTAAAAGAGTACTGGTCGGAGTAGTCACGATGAATTCTTGAGCCAACTAGTCCGTTTAAACCAGTTGCTAAAACAGCTATTGCAGGTGAAGTATTCATAGATCTTAAAATTTGTCCGGATACAGGCTTCTTAATGTCACCGCTTGGAGGTCTCTGTCAGAGATTATCATTTTGTCCCGATCCAGTGGCCACTTTACGGCTAAATCTGGGTCGAAGAGCGAAATTGCTTGATCATTTTTAAGATCTCTGTCACGGTATAACTGATCAACAAAATAGACATAATCCACTGGCTCCGAGACTACACAAACAGAGTTTGCAATACCTTCAGAGATAAAAAGCGAGCCGGCGAGTGCTGAGTTACCATGACCTAGTAAAAATGTTTCAACTTCTCCAAAAGTACCGGACTCGGGACGTATATCTGCTAAGGCACAGAATACTTGGCCAGTAGTTACAAAGACCAATTTATTCCATGCTTCTGCATGAAATCCCCTAATCACATTGGCCACTGAATGAGCTTGATTTACTTGAGCCACCTTGAATGGTCGTTTTAGATGTGTTTCAATATCTGGAATCAAGCCAAGCTCGGCATAAAACCCTCGGTCATCATCAAACTTGCGGTGTGCAGTATAGAGTAGGCCATCAATCTTAGTTCGGTGAATGCCGGGAGAAAGTTCATTGGTAGGTGTTGGTAAGAAGGTAGTCATAAGTAGGAATCTGTACTAGGTATAATTTTGTTTAAAGAACTCTTTGGCATCAGCTTTAAGTGGTCGCCACCAAGCCTCATTATCTTGGTACCACTTAATGGTATTACTTAAGCCTTCCTCCAGCGTAACCGAAGGTGACCAGCCTAGTTCACGATTAATCTTACTCCAGTCCACACTATAACGACGATCGTGACCAGCTCTATCTTTGATAAACTCAATTGCACTCTCATCTCTATTCATCAACTTTAAAATCATTTTAATGGCATCAAGGTTGGAGATATCATCACTCATACCACCTACTAAGTAGGTTTCTCCTGCCTCACCGTCACTCAGTACTCTGTCAATGGCTGAGCAGTGGTCTTGGACATACAGCCAGTCACGCACATTTAGACCATCACCGTAGACTGGCACAGCCTTACCCTCGATCAAATTTGTAATTGCTAAGGGGAAGAGTTTTTCGGGATAATGATACTCGCCGTAGTTGTTTGAGCAGTTAGTTAAAGTGAATGGCAAACCATAAGTCTCACCATATGCTCTGACTAAGTGATCTGAGCCAGCCTTGCTAGCCGAGTAAGGGCTACGCGGGTCGTAGGGTGTAGCTTCAGTAAACTGTTCATTACTGCCCAGGGCTAAGGAACCAAAGACTTCATCAGTAGATATGTGATGAAATCGAGAGATTTTATGCTTGAGTGCAGATTCTAGTAAGACTTGTGTGCCAAGAACATTTGTTTCTACAAAAATACTGGGATTAAGAATAGAACGGTCAACATGACTTTCAGCTGCGAAGTGAACAACTATCGAGCAATCATCCATAATTTTATTAACTAGCTCATGATCAGTGATCGAGCCTTCCACAAAAATATAGTTGCTACTGCCATCAATATCGCTCAAACTACTTAGATTACCAGCGTAGGTTAAGGCATCAAGATTAATAATCGTATCTTCAGGATGTTGTTTTAACCAATAATGAATAAAGTTGCTACCTATAAAACCAGCTCCGCCCGTTACGAGCAAAGTTTGTGCGGCATTTTTCATGTTTCCTTTTAAAGTAGAGTCGACTGTTACCAGTCAACTGTTGGTTCGTTATGAGACTGATCAAGTAGTCGTTGTGTCTCAGTTCTACCTAATTGTCCTCTTATCCTAACATACGTATCTTCTAGTTTTAGATACTTTTTATTTTCATTGCTATAAAGGGTATAGTAATATCCCGCAGCCAATGACAGAGTTACCACAAAGAAAAGCAACACACGGATGACGGTAGTTTGAGAAAGGAATTTCAGTGATTTTGTCTCCACATAGTGAGTATAAAGAAGCGCTTCAGCGGTGCAATGGGTAATTAGTCTGGAATTGGCAGCTGTAGCTTACTCCGGACTTCATTCAAGAAGGCAGCCTCATCACGCATGTAATAGAACCATGGCACTGAAAGATCATCGCTCTCTGGATGGAACAGCACACCATTTGGATCTTCGGGATAAATACTAAGCACCTGGCCTTGCAAGCTCAGATCATTAAGTTGATCTTTAATAGGTAAAACCTCTTTACCGAGTGCAATAATTTCTGAAACAGGCAGATATGACTCGAAGTTTTCGTCGTAGTATCCGTACAATCTGGCAATCATAGCTATATCGCCAGACCTAACTCGTTGCTGAACATTGTTTAATAAAGCACTAATCACGGCTTGTTGGCGGACCGTTCGCTGATTATCAGTTCCTTGAATACCATCCGCATGACGGCTTCTGATGTACTGCAACGCTCGCTCACCATTTAAGGTCTGTTTACCAGCGGCAAACTCAACAGTTTGATACAACTTCGCTGGATCACGCTCAACTCGGACATCAACATCTGGACGGGGGAAACTATAATCAATAAATCCTTCAGCAACGTTCACTTCTACACCACCAATAAGATCAACCAGCTCAGATACCTGCTGCAGTGAAATAACTAAGGTGTGATGAATCGGAACTTTCAGTACATCACTTATCTTTGACTCAGCGTACAGTTCTGGTCGAGGTAATTCTTGATCACGACCTGCCTGATACTGGAAATTTATTTTTTCCGTAGTTGTACCCATCTTTAAATCGCGAGGTATTGATAGAGCATGTAACTCTCCAGTATGCGTATTAAATGAGAGAATCATAATTGTATCGGTTAGTATCGCTTCATCACCCCTAGTGTCTAGATAATCCGTGCCAAGTAAAAGAATATTCACTCGATTATCACTTTGTTCGATAGTGGTACTTAAACCGGCAGTTAGATTGCCAAAAAGAGCTATTGGGGTAGTATCAGCGACACGAGAGAATTTCTGCAGTTGCCAGAATCCTATAGTCATAGCTATCGTCAAAGAGACCATCACCAAAAGTAAGACAATCGCAATGGTCAACGACACCGTCAGCAATATGGCTTCAGGGAGGTGTTTTTGTGCAGGTAAAGCGGTTTTTCTCATACTTTGTAGTATCTCATTATTTATAACAGTAGTTTAGAATAGTCACTATGCGGAAAAGCTTTAATCGTAGAAATGTGCTGATTTCTCTAATCCTACTCCTGATTTGGTTGGCAGCTTCATGGAGTTTACTCCATAAAGGATTCTTTTTCATTCATGATTATGTACATGCCGCTCGGGTAGCTGAAATGTTGAGAGGGGTAGAGGATGGCCAACTACCGGTCAGATGGAGTCAACACTTTGGCTATGGCTACGGCATGCCGCTTTTCCAGTTTTATGCTCCTTTACCCTATGCTGTAGGGGCATTTTTTTATTGGCTTGGTCTAGATATTATACTCGTTCTCAAGTTGTTGTTCGCCTTGGCTAATATTTTGACTATACTAGGGGCCTACTACTTGGGGAAACGTCTCTATACTCCCTTGGCCGGCCTGGTCGTGGCGACCGCAATTACCCTGGCACCGTATCGAGCAGTTAATTTGTACGTCAGGGGAGCTTTGAGTGAAATTTGGGGAATCATGGCCATGCCTTGGATCCTACTAGGCATTTACCTGGTGATACATCAGAAACGTTGGGGTTGGCTGCTGCTGACATTGAGCATTATGGCGCTAGTTTTGAGTCATAACTTAATGACATTGGTCTTTCTCCCTCTAAGTGTAATTTTTGGCCTAGGTGTTCTGCTTCAAAAATGGCTACCACAGCGAATCAATTACAGGCAGCTGGCAGGCGAGGTTGGGCAGCTAGCGGGCTCATACCTGCTAGCTATAGGTAGTACTGTGTTTTTTACAGTCCCAGCATTAGCCGAAAAAGACTACACCAAGATTGGTAGCATTCTTGGTGGTTACTTTGATTTTCACCTACACTTTTTATATCTGCGCCAATTGATCACTCCTTACTGGGGTTACGGTGGCTCCGCTTGGGGTCCTGATGATGGTATCTCCTTTTTTCTAGGAGCCGGCCAATTGTTGGGCACTGCAGCAGTGGCTGTAATGCTGATATTTAGTATATGGCGATCTCAATCGGCTAAAAAACACTCAGTAGCATCTTCACTAGGCCAGTGGATTATCTCTAATGCTGCCATACTCGTTACCCTCATTTTGCTACTTTATTCACTTCTCATGACAACTGAGAAATCGGTACTACTTTGGGACAACATTGAGTTATTTTCGTATATTCAGTTCCCGTGGAGATGGTTAGCATCGGCAGTAGTTTTCCTTGGTCTTGGTCTAGGATGGCTCGTTACACAGTTCAGTTCTAGCCGCAACCAAGTCCTGGCTACTGGAGTACTTATTCTAATCATCGTCATCGGCAATACCTACTACTTCCGTCCAGAACGGTATTTAGACAGAGCAGAGGGACTGTACTACAGTGATGCTGGGCGCATCCAAGGTGAGATGAGCAGCGTCTTACCTGATTTTATACCTCAACAAGTACCAGACACATTGGTTGAGCCACCATCGAGCCGTTTTGAGACAATCCCAAAGGCAGAAGTACTGCCAAGTATTTTAGTGGATAAGAGTCATCAGCTCCTCATTCAAGGCAGCTTTGTTTCACCTACTACCGTTACTTTCTCAGTAGCCGATTTCCCAGGCTGGCAAACATATCTTGATGCTGAGCCAGTACAGAAGACTACTACCGCTCTTGGCCTTATCTCAGTAGAGGTACCAGAAGGTGCCCATACTGTAGGATTACGTTTAGAACAGACGGCTGTGCGCAGTTTAAGTGATAGTATTTCAGCAGTATCGCTGTTGCTGCTAGGGGGTCTAATTATTAGACAAAGCAGCTATCGTAGGAGCACCTTGCCAGTCACCAAGAAGGCATAGATACTGGTATATAATGATTAATCAGACAGCACCAGACACCACTGATGAAATCGCGGAAGCACTTGATGAAGGTCAATTAGCCTATATCAAAAAGAAATCCGTATCTGGAGCAATTTCCTACTTCATCCGTACATTGTTACTTAGTGGGGTAGGTATTATCTCTACCTTTGCTTTAAGCTTTTACTTATCTCCGAGTGACTTTGGAGTCTTTGGTATCGTTGCGCAGGTAATTGGCTTGCTCAACTTCTTTTCCGATATAGGCTTAGCCGCTTCTTTGATTCAGAAACGTCAAGAACCCAGCGTCCGTGAGTTGCGCAGTGCTTTTACCATACAACAGATCTTGTCTTGGTTGATTGTCTTAATCTGTGGGGCTGTCATAGTAAGTGGTGTCCTAGCTGCAAAAACCGGCCCTGTAGGGAACTGGATACTCCTAGCTTTGGCTATTTCTTTCCCTCTGACATCATTAAAAAATATCTCCAGCATTTTACTCGAACGAGAGTTGGCTTTTTCTAAATTAGTTATTCCTCAGATGGTTGAGCAACTGCTTTTTAATGCAGTACTTGTCTATGCTGCCTGGAAAGGTTTAGGGGCAATGGCATTCACGTATGCCATTTTGATTAGGACAGTAAGTGGTGTGGCAGTTATGTGGTACATCAAGCGGTGGCCGATTGGCTTCGCCCTCAATAAAGGTGATATAAAGGGTTTGCTACAGTTTGGGGTGAAGTTTCAGCTGAATGACTTCATTGCCAGAATTAAAGATAACTTATCGTATCTCCTACTGGGATTCTTCTTGCCTCTTCAAGAATTTGGTTACATTCAGTGGGCGAAGCAGTGGTCAATGTATCCGTATAACCTGACAGTACAAAATGTGATATCAATAACTTTTCCTACTTTTTCGCGACTACAAAACAATCCTTTAGCTCTCAAGAAGGCTATCGAGAAAACTATGTTTTTTGTCACGTTATTAATCTTTCCCTTGCTCATTGGTATGTCAGTCTTTATTACACCGTTAACAGAAATTATTCCCCGCTATACTAAGTGGCAACCAGCAATTTTAACTTTCATACTTTTTACATTAAGTATTGGGTGGGCTGCCATTTCAACTCCATTAACGAATACTCTCAATGCTTTAGGTGAGATAAACAAAACCTTAAAGCTAATGATTTTATGGACGTCACTTACCTGGATACTGACCCCACTTTTTGTCTGGCGATTTGGCTTTAATGGAGTAGCCGTGGCAGCCATTCTTATCTCCTTTACGAGCTTCTTACCACTAAGGTATGTGAGAAAACTCGTCGATATTCAGGTCTGGCCACAAATCTGGCCCCAGCTCTTAGCAGCCAGCGGTATGGCTATTGTCGGTTATCTGGGTCAGGCTCTGTGGAGTAGTGGCTTCGCCTGGTTTGCTCTAGGAACTATCATCTGCGGAGTGACCTACCTATTGCTCATACTGCTGTTTGCTAAAGAAAAACTGTTGAGTGAGGTTCGTAGTATTCAAAGTAGAAGAAACTTACTATTTAAAGCTACTTAAGCTAGACTGATCTTATGCCACTCTCAGTAGTCATCAATACCAAAAATGCTGCCGCTACATTACTTAGAACTCTCAGATCTGTAGAAAAGATTGCAGATGAGATCGTGGTAGTTGATATGTTTAGTACCGATCGTACACTTGAAATCGCACGGACATTTACTAGTGACATATATAACTTTAAGCGGGACGTTGGTTATGTTGAGCCAGCCCGCAACTTTGCCTTGAGCAAAGCCACCAAGGAATGGATACTACTACTTGATGCCGATGAAGAAGTGCCTCCAGCGCTGGCAAAGTATATTGGTGACGTTACTCAAAGTGTTGAAAGTCATGATGATAAGAGTAAAGAATCAGTTTACTTTTTACCTCGTAAGAATATGATTTTTGGGCAGTGGATCGAAAATTCTGGATGGTGGCCAGATTACCAACTCAGACTCTTCCGTAAAGGAACTGTGGAGTGGCGCCCCGAGATTCACTCACAGCCAGATTTTGAGAAGGCAACAGCGGAGTATCTACCAGCACAAGAACAACTGGCATTGTTACACTACAACTATGGTACTGTTTCAGAGTATATTGAGCGACTAAATCGCTACACAAATCAGGAAAGCAAGAGTAAGACAATATCTTCCGGACTCCACCCAGTTAAGGTTTTCTCTGCAGAGTTTTTACGACGCTTCTTTGACCAGCATGGTTATAAAGATGGCATGATCGGGAGTAGTGTTTCACTACTGCAGGCCATGTATATGCTGACTGTACATCTTAAATCATGGGAAAATGACAAATCTAAAGGTGCTACATCAATCAGCAATGCCGCCTCCGCCATACATGAAGTTACATCATTTCGTGCAGAACTCAGTTACTGGTTAGCTGATTATGAAGTTTCAAGAGCCTCAGGTATTAATAAACTGTATTGGCGAGTTCGTCGGAAATACAAGATATAAGTGATAGTAAGGTATACTTCATACTATGGATCATATCTCCATTATTATTGTTCATTACAATACTCCAAAAGAAACTAAAGAGTGTTTAGAGTCACTAGCAGTCATGAAAACTCAGGGAATGAGCTGTTCAGTAGTCATTGTTGATAATGCTTCGATGAAACCCTTTGATTTGCCACAAAAATTTACTCCAAAGATGTTTGAAGTTGTCAGAAGTGAGTCAAACCTCGGCTTTACGGGTGGCAACAATTTAGGCATATCATATGCACTGGAAAAGTATAATTCGGACTATGTCTTGTTACTAAACAGTGATACCACAGTCGAGCCTAACTTCCTCCAACAGCTCTATAAAGCTTCACAGGCATCGCCACATCAAGGCGTCATCTGTCCTGCTATCTACTTCTCAAAAGGACGAGAGTTTTTTGGACCAAGTTATACTGCAGAAGAAAAAGGAAACGTTTTCTGGTATGCCGGAGGCAGCATAGATTGGCAAAATGTACTTTGTTTTCACCGTGGAGTTGATGAAGTGGATCGTAATCACGTTAACCTTCAAACTAAAAGTGACTTTGCGACTGGATGTTGTATGTTAATTAAGCGAGAAGTGCTAGAGAAAATAGGACTACTGGATGAACGTTTTTTTCTCTATCTCGAGGATGTTGATTTCTCTGTTCGGGCAATGAAACATGGTTATGAAATTGGTTTTGCACCCGAATCTAAAATCTGGCATAAAAATGCTGGATCAAGTGGCGGGGCAGGCAGTCCATTGCAACAGTACTACCAAACACGAAATAGATTACTTTTTGCTTTTAAACATGGCTCACTCAGACTCAAAATAACCATGATTAAGTACGCTCTACGTCTGATGCGTACTGGCCAACGACCAGAAAAAATTGCCGCTTTTGATGTAATGAGAGCAAACTTTGGAAAGAAGGTTGTTTTATGAGCGCAACAATATCTGTAATTGTGATCGCTAAAAATGAAGCAGAGATGATTGCCAACTGCTTAGAATCCTTGCAGTGGTGTGATGAAATTATAGTGATAGACAATGAATCATCTGATGCGACAGCGGAGTTAGCCAAACGAAGCGGTGCCCGAGTTATTACTAGTACTGCCGCAACTTTTTCGGAAATTCGCAACAAAGGATTGCAAACGGCTAAAACTGACTGGGTACTCTATATAGATGCGGATGAGCGAGTTACTCCAAAATTAGCAAGTGAAATCACTCAAGCTATTATGAAATCAGAAGCTACCGCTTACTCTCTTACTCGTCGAAATATTCTGTACGGTCATGAAATGCAGCATGGTGGCTGGCAAAACGATGAGGTAGTGCGTTTATTCAAACGGGAAGCAATCATCACCTGGCACGGTGAGGTTCATGAACATGCCGAAGTCTCGGGTCAACAGCTAAAGCTTTCTACCCCGCTGTGGCACCTAACTCATAGAAATATTGTCAGTGGCTTACTTAAGACAGCCGAGTGGACACCAGTTGAAGCAAAGTTACTCTATGAAGCTAACGTACCAGCAGTAACTTTATTCACATTGCTACGTAAGGGAGGAATGTCTGTTTGGCGGCATGCTGTCAGAAAACAAGGCTACAAAGATGGAGTAGCAGGCTGGGTAGAAGCTTTAGTACAGGGCATGAACAGAATGCTAGTATATATGCAGGTCTGGGAGATGCAGCAAAAACCTACTTTGGATGAGAGATACACACAACTTGAAGAAGTAATCGCAAAAGAGTGGCAACGGCAACCATGAAGATTTGTTTGTTTTCACCTTATCTACCCGAGCATACTGGTGGCGGAGAAAAATACTTGTTTGATGTGGCTTTGATATTGGCTCAGAAACATACAGTCTCTGTCGCAGTAGGCAATCTGCAAGCTCCGGCTCTAGTGCGAGCTAAGTACGAAGAATTTCTGAATGTTTCTTTAGAAAAACTGCAGTTTATCTCAACCCCTCTTCGCACTTCATCAAATGCCTTAAAGAAACTCTGGTGGACCAGACAATTTGACGTTATGTATTATGTTACTGATGGTAGTTTTTTCTTGAGTCTGGCTAAGCAGAATATTGCCCATATCCAGGTACCACTTTTACTGAGTAAGTCCGGGTTGTCCGATCAAATAAAATTACGTCACTGGAACATTAAGAATACCAACTCGTACTTTACGAAAAGCATCATTGAGCCTGCTTGGCCGGTAAAAGTTAATGTCGTTCATCAGCCCTATATTTCTCCCGAAGAATTTACCTACAAAGGCTCAAAGGAGAAAGTCATACTGCATGTAGGTCGTTTTTTTCGTCAACTGCATAGTAAACGGCAAGATGTATTAGTAACTCTCTTTTCGCAGTTACTTCAAGAGTATCCTCGAGAATCTAAGGGTTGGAAGCTGGTACTAGTAGGGAACATTGAAGACGAAGAGTATGCTGCATCAGTCAAAAAGCAAGCACAAAACTTACCAATTACCATCCTGCATGATGTCAAGCGTGCTGAGCTACTTGATTTGTATGGAAAAGCTAGTATTTATTGGCACGCCACTGGCTATGGTCTCAGTCCCACAGAACATCCAGAAAAGATGGAGCATTTTGGTATCAGTACGTTAGAGGCAATGGCTGCTGGTTGCGTACCAATTGTGATTGGCAAAGGCGGCCAGGTCGAGATTCTTGGCAAGGAGTTCTCCGATTTGAGCTGGCTAGATGATCAAGAGTGCAAATCAAAGACGATTTTGGCGATGAGAAATGCCAGTTCTTCAGCATCATTGAGAGAAAATTTAATCTCCCGAGCCAGTACTTTCAATAAAACTACCTTTTCCGAGCTCTTGTTCGAAATGATTGGAGATAGCCATGCCTAAAGTAACTGCCGTCATTCCCACCCATAATGGCCTGGTGCTGCTTGAAAAGAACTTACCTCAGGTACTGAAGGCAATGCAAGACAACGATGAAGTGATGATCGTTGATGATGCAAGTACAGATACAACTGTTCAGTGGCTGAAAGAAACCTTCCAGTTGAGCGATGGCGATAGGGCCTCAGATGAGAATGGTTCGTACTCAGTGTATACCAACTGCATTACTCTTGGGTCAAAGATGCTGGAGATAACTGTACTTAAGAACGAATCAAATCTTCGATTTGCAGAAGCGGTTAATCGCGGAGTTAAGCTATCGAAACACGCCTATATCTTCTTGCTTAACAACGATGTTGCACCCTTTCCCAAGGTTTTAAAGTATCTTTTATCATACTTTAAATCTTCACAAGTATTTGCTGTTGGCTGTCTTGAGTATCAGAGTGATGCAGAGCAGAGTAGTGGACGTAATAAACTCTGGTTTGAGCGTGGTTTATTTCAACATGCTCGCGCAAAGAGACAAGTGTCGGGTAAGACGGCATGGGTAAGCGGTGGCAGTGGCCTTTTTGACCGTGAGAAGTGGTTAATCTTAGGCGGTTTTGACAAACGATTTTATCCTGCCTATTGGGAAGATGTTGATTTAAGTTACCGAGCAACGCAAAAGGGCTGGAAAGTATGGTTCTCGGCTGAAGCTCAAGTGCATCACAATCATGAAAGCACTAATACCACTGTATTCGGTCAAAAACAGATTGCCCAAATGAGTTGGAGACATCAGCAATTGTTTACCTGGCTTCACAGTAGTACCAAGCGACGACTACTTTTTCTACTCTGGTGGCCGTATCATTTTTGGAAAATGAGTAACTCAATCAAGTAATGTTTGTTTAACAAAAGTTTAGTATGATTGAAGTTGTGCTATATCGACTTTATGTACTCTGTTACAAACATTGGTGGAAGCTTACCGCTTTACTGGTCATTCTGGTAGCAGCTGGATTACGACTCTATCAGCTCGGTGCAGTACCACATGGTCTTGCCTGGGATGAGGCAGCTATTGGATACAATGGTTATGCCATTTTTACTACTCATAGTGATGAATGGCTACAACGTTTACCACTTTCCTTTAAGTCTTTCGGTGATTACAAAGCACCCTTTGCCATATACCTAAACGGTATCTTTACCTATTTCCTGGGAATGAAAATCTGGGTAGTTAGACTGCCATTTGCTTTGGCAGGCATTGCGGCAGTGGCCGGTATTATGGCTCTTACGTCTGAAGTATTACCTGCTGCAGTTGTTAAGCTTAAACGCCAGTGGCTAGTACTTCTTTCAGGCATAATTCTGACCTTATCACCGTGGCACTTTCACTACAGCCGTGTAGCATTTGAGTCGGGAATTGCTTTATCACTTCTAATCTGGGGCGTATATTTTTTGCTTAAAGTTCTTGCTCAAACTCCCAATAAGCCTCTACTGAAGCTTTTGTACCCACTGTCCGCAAGCCTTCTTCTCAGCCTCTCAATGTATACCTACCACAGCGCAAAATTTATGGTGCCAGCCACTATCGGAGTGCTACTACTATTCTTCTGGAAGAAGACACTTCATAGACAATGGCATTTTTGGTTGTTCATGACTTCGATCTTAGTTTTTTTAATTCCCTTGGTCTATGATCATATATACGGCACAGGCAGCTCCCGAATGGTCCAAGCAAGTGTTTTAAATGCTGGATACTCGCTCCCTCAAATTTTGCTCATGACACTTAACGGCTTTATGGCTCATCTTAAGTTGAGCTTTTTGCTTCAAGGTGAAACCATTAATTTTCGGCATGGTGATGGTCAGTGGGGTGTGTTATTTATCACCACCTTCCTAATGGTGGGACTAGGCATTTTTCGGTGGCTACATGAAGTGGTTAGCTTTGTTAGCAGTAAATCGCACACGATCGACAGTGACAACCTAAAATTTCTCACATTTTCTCTCCTGTGGGTGCTTTTTGGTCTAACTCCTGCTGCCATTGGCGTTGATCTACCACATAGCAATCGAGCTCTACTAGCCTTACCTGGATTGATTTGGTTAGCCATTGCCGGTGTAGATTGGCTTAGCACTTGGCTACAGCAGCAACCGTTGAATAGGACCTGGAAAGGTAGTCAAGGTCAGGCTAACTACTTAGTAAAAGTGGTACTGGGTAGCTTGGTTCTATGGTCAGGATTACTTAGTACTTCATACTTTCACCATTACTTTACTGAGTACGCGAGTATTTCTGCAGACGATTTTAAAGACGGCTATGTGGAAGCTATGTCTGAGGCAGTGAAGCATGAACAAGGTACCGCTGAGTACCGAAAAGTAGATCAAATTATCTTCTCATCTTTGAATGGGCAACCATATATTTATGCATTATTTGTCAGAAGAACAAATCCTATTTGGTATCAAGGGGGGTCACTCAACAACTTCTTATTTACAGATAAAATCCGCTCCTCCGATCTTGATCGGCCCAATACACTCGTAGTATCGACGGCTGAGGATCAGATACTGACTGCTGTGCCCACCAAAATTATTTATGGTGGTGATGATGAACCAAAATTTTATCTCTATCTTACTGAGCCCGCTCAACCATGAGACATACCCTATTCATTATCGCTATTCTCTGTTTGGCATTTGTGCTTAGAGTCTATAAATTAGACACTGTTCCACCTGCTTTGTACTGGGAGGAAGTCGCGCTAGGCTATGATGCTTATAGCATTGCAAAAACTGCTAGAGATCATCATGGTACATTTATGCCGCTAGTAGCTTTTAAATCATTTGGCGATTATAAACCCAGCCTGTATTTTTATGCTGTGGCTCCGTTCACATTACTACTCGGCTTAAACGAGTGGGCTGTAAGAGTGCCCAGTGCCTTGGCGGGTCTCAGTATTGTAATAGGAGTTGGTGTTTTACTAGAGGTTATCTATAAAAATAAAACACTATCTTGCATTGGAGTGCTCTTAGCCGCTGTTTCACCGTGGGCGATTCAATTTTCTCGTGGGGGATGGGAAGTAAACCTAGCAGCTGCACTCATACTCTGGGCAATGATTGCTGGAATTAAAGCTGAGTTTGGAAGTATTCAAGTGCGGCTGAGATTGATAGCAGTATTTTTGTTTGTACTATCTCTTTATGCCTACCACGCCGCCCGCTTAGTTGCTCCCTTACTAGGTGTATCTTTGTTTCTCTATTGGCTCGTCGATGATCTTGAAAAAGGTACTGTAACCCTTCACTTTCAGTCGCTGATAAAGAAGTACTACAGTATAGTGACTTTGACCGTAGTCATGGTTTTACCATTTGTCTTCGCGCTTGGAACACCAATACTTGAACAAAGAATTAATGAGACATCAATTTTAAGCTCACAGATCTACTTTGAAGAAAGTAGCACCCGTACCGGGGCGGCGAATAACTCCATTACGTCTAAAGTCTTGTATCACCGCCATGTAGTGCTACTTCGTGAAGTTGCAAATAACTACGCCGCTCACTTCACAGCTTCTTTCTTATTTATTTCAGGGGACAATAATCCCCGACATAGCGCGCAATATACAGGACTTTTTTACTACTTAGATGTAGTTCTACTAATTAGTGGCCTCTACTTCTTCATCAGAAAGTACAGTAAAAAAAGCACTCTGTTGGTACTGTGGCTGGTGATTGGTATTTTGCCGGCGGCTATAAGTTACTCATCACCTCACGCTTTACGAATACTGATTACATTGCCAGTTTGGTACGTCTTGCTATCACTGGGAGCTAAAGGTTTACTTGATTCTTTGAACGAAAAAGTGACAAACAGTCGCAAAGCCAAAAGAGCACTAAATCGAGCACTTTTCATCACCACAGTGCTCGTCTTTTGTGGTCTATATGCACTCCAGTTTACGGCATATCTGCGGTACTACTATCAGGTGTATCCAAAACTTCATGCCCAAGAATGGCAAGCGGGGATGAAGGAGATGATACATGAACTCACCCTGCTCCAAGAAAAGTATCCGGAAAAAGATGTGATTATCAGTCAAGGTAGTGGCAGACCAGCCATGTATTACTGGTTCTTTTCTGAAACAGAGCCACAAAGAGTCCAAGCAGCAGCTGAAACAGCCAAGATGGATCAAGGTGAGTTTCTCTCATTTGAAAACTTGTCATTTATGCGAGCACTTACCTTTCCTGTCACTACAAATACTATAAAAGCCTATACATATAAAGAATATAATGAAATTGTGAGTAATCCTGCCTCGGTTGAGACAGTTGTGGTTGAAGATATACTTATGGGCACTCCCCGCTGGATGATTGTGGTTAATTAACCTATGAGAATATCACCGCGACTTTATCAACATAGATGGAAAATTGCTTACATAGTGATACTGTTATTTGCGATGAGTGTGAGGTTCTTTAAACTAGGCTCTGTGCCGGGTTCGCTGTACTGGGATGAAGTAGCGATTCTCGTTGATGCCAAATCAATTTCCCAAAGTGGGCTGGATATGCACGGAGGAAGTTGGTCTCAAGTCATTTTCCCGTCATACGGCGATTACAAATTGCCAGTCTATATTTGGTTTGCATCAGTATCCGTACAGCTATTCGGTATTACTGAGTGGGCCGTCAGAGTTCCTAGTGCAGTAACTGGTGTTTTAACAGTTGCCTTGGCGGGTTACTTAGCTAAGTTGCTGACAAAAAATAAGCTGGTAGGTGTATCCACGGCAGTAGTGGTAGCAATTTCTCCTTGGAGTATTCTATTTTCTAGAACCGCGTTTGAAGGTCATCTGGCCCAAGGAGTAGTACTACTATCCATTGTCATGCTATGTAAGTGGCATGATAAGTGGTGGGGCACAACTCTCTCTGCCTTACTGGGTGCAGTGGCTACATACTCGTATTTTTCTGTTCGTTTTGTTTGGCCGGTGGTATTTTTGCTGGTGCTCTTTTTTCTGAAGCGACATACCCTCAGTACTATCAATGTAAAGTCAGTACTCAGATTGATAGCTCCAGTAATTAGCGGCTTAGTACTTTTCTTTGTATTACTAATACCGATGCGATTATCACCGCTTTATGAAAATAGCAATCGTTTTAGGCTGTCAGCTGAGTCAATTCTAACCACTAATCAGCAAGTGCTTGATTCAAACAGCTACCGTGAGTTATCAGGAGATACTTACTTTGATCGTTTGGCATTCCATAGGTATCACTTAGTCATTCGCGAGTTGCTGAAAAACTACAGCGATCACTTGTCATTTAATTTTCTCTTCCTTACTGGTGATGATAACCTCAGACATGGCACAGGAGAACATGGTCTCTATCTGCTGGTTCTGCTGCCAGCCTTACTTATCGGCATATACAAGCTTGCAGCGAAACAACCGCTGCTACTCTTTACGTTGGGTGGCTGGTGGTTTATAGCTCTTTTGCCGGCTGCTGTACCCGTTACAACGCCCCATGCACTTAGGTCCCTAAATGCACTTGTGCCGAGTGCAATCATGATTGGTGTCGGCATCACTTCAATTATGGAAAGTTTGCTTCGTATACGTCAGAAGAAAACCAAGTATCTATCAGCCATCCTAGTACTATCTCTTCTACTGCTTAATACCTTTGCATTTCTCTATCATTACTTTACTTTTTACCCTGCTGATTCACAAACGGCCTGGCAGGCTGGATACAAAGAAGTGGCTCAAGAGGTCCTAATAATGAGAGAAGATGTACCAGTCTACGTTCAGGTAGGTGATGATCGATTATATTTATGGTTTATGGCTTACGGAAAGTACACTGCAATCGATTTTCAAGCTTGGCCCAGTCGTAATTTTCAATACAGCTCATTTGACAATATTTACTTTACCAAGTTTCCTGGATGGTCTAATGTCAGCAACTACAGCAGTAGAGCTGTACTCATACTGCGAGCCGACGAGCAGGAAGTATTAACCCAGTCCGACTTTATTGTTCTAAGTAAGAGTGAAGTACTTGATGCAGATGGCAATCTACTCTTCGTCATTGCAAAAATTGACAAAAGATTATAAATGAAAATATCGATATCCTTAGCTGTACTGCTTATCTTGGCCTTTTTAATTAGAGCTTTGTTTCTAGACAGCATACCCACCATCCTGAATGCAGATGAAGCAGCCTTGGCTTACAACGCATTACTGCTTAAGGAAACAGGATATGATGAATGGGGTAGGCAGTGGCCGATAGCACTGCAAAGCTTTGGTGATCAAAAACTAGTAGGATATCCAGCTCACATAGTTCCATTATTTGGTATTTTCGGCTATCACGATTGGGTTGTTCGTCTACCTGCTGCCATAGCAGGCACTGTTCTTGTTTTACTTACTTATATACTCAGTCGAAAGCTGTCGTACAGCCGATTGCTGTCTACAGTTGCTGCTCTACTGATGGTCGCTTCGCCTGTTTGGGTGTTCTATTCAAGAACGGCCTTTGAAGCGATGGTCGCCTTAACCTATATGATTGCTGCTCTCGTTTTATTACTAAAGCAGCACTCTGACGCATCCTGGAAAACTGATGTACTTGCAGTGGGCTTACTGCTTTTTGCTGGCTTAACCTATAATACTCCTACCATCCTGTTGCCAGCATTGGTGATTGCAATCATTTTCTGGAGAGGTATTAAGGAGTATCGTCGATGGCTGCTGCCCGTAGCTGGCATGGCAATAATTGCAGTCATTTTATTATCTCAACTATGGCAGCTCTCTGCTCAAAAGAGTCAAATTACATTGTTTAACGACCCAGGAACTGTTGATGAGTATGCTCAGTATCACAATTCATTAGACAGCTCACTCAAGCCATTCGTGGGTAGTAAGTACGTCTTTCTAGGAATGAAAGTGGCTACCAACTATGCTCGAGGTTTTTCACCATCGTTTATTTTACAAAATGATGATGGTCATCCTTGGCATGCAATTGAAGGCAGTGGCTACCTACTACTGAGTGTGTATCTACTTGGTCTTGCGGGCAGCATTCTACTGCTACTTCAAATAATTAAAGCAGTTTTCATCTTCATATTTTCATTGAAACGAGAGTTTGATAAGAAACACTTCCTACTTATGTTCTTACTGATAGCGGGCTTTCTGCCAGCAGCAGTGACTGTTGATGCGCCGCATGCGACAAGAAGTTTGCTTGGTTTGTTCATTTGGGGAATCATGGGAATTGAGTTTTTATCTCAAGCATTAATGACATTTTCACACACCAAATCTCCTGCACTTCTTTCTAAAGTGATGATCACCATTGTTATATTTTTGATCTCACTCGAAGGGCTACTGTATTTAAATCACTACTTCACTCAACAAAAAATGAGTATCGTGCATCGTCCAGGGTTTGATAAGGTTATCAACTCGGTTGATGAAAAGTACAGCGACAGTGATCAAAAAATCATCGTTACAGATGATAGAGGATATGAATACATCCGTACTGCCTGGTACTTAAAACTGAAGCCTGAAGTCTTCTTTGCAACTATTGGGCGGCAACAGCCAGATATAGTAGGCTTGCGCTACGGCGAACGACTGGGACGTTATCACTATTTGAAGCAGGTTTCAGATCGAGAGAAGGATGAAACTGTCGCAATTGAGTGGAGTGATGAGCTGAAAGCCTGGAGAGTACTAGAGTTTTAACAATAGGTATAATTTGTATCTAAAATAGCGTACAATTTCCTCGAATGAAGACCATGATATCTGTTGTATTAGCTACCCATAATGAAGAAAACAATCTCGAACGCTGCTTGAGATCGATCAAGCACTTAGCAGATGAAATTATCATAGTTGATGGTGAATCAACAGATAAGACTACTGAGATAGGTAAGCAGTTCAAAGCAAATGTTATCTCGACCACCAATAAAGCTAACTTTCATATCAATAAGCAGATGGCTATGGATGAGGCTCAGGGTGATTTGATCTTACAGCTAGATGCTGATGAGGTTGTGGATACTAAGTTATCTGAGTTCATCAGGAGTATCGCTGATAAGGAGCAACAAGACATTTCTGCCTGGTGGATTAATCGTAAAAATTTCTTCCTGGGTCACTTCCTACATAAAGGTGGACAGTACCCCGACCCCGTCATTCGACTTTATAGAAAAGGCAAAGCCAAATTGCCTCAAAAAGACGTTCATGAACAGATGATAGTTGAGGGTGAAGTACGAACCGCCACTGGCCACCTCCTACACTACTCCAATCCTACCTTTTCTGAATACTTAAGAAAATTTGATACTTACACTTCATTTAAAGCTCGGCAACTGCAAGATACCAAGCTGAATCTGACTCTGCTCAACACTCTTACCTACCTCTTCGTTAAGCCGTCGATAACTTTCGTATCACTTTATCTTCGTCATCGTGGTTATACAGATGGTTTACCTGGTTTTATCTTCGCTCTTTTTAGTGGCCTTCATCATCTAGTTGCGTATATAAAACTCTGGGAGCTCAATCAAACAGATGTCAATTAAAGTCTTACTAGATACTTCACCACTCTCCAACGGAAACTCGCTCAGAGGAGTAGGAGCATACACTCGTGCTTTGCATACAGAGTTAGCGAAGTTAAAAAATATAGAGTTACTTGAATCAATACCTTCGAACGATAGAGTGTCTTTGCAACATTACCCATACTTTGATCTTTTTTTTCCCACTCTGCCTCTTCGACAGAAAAATCCCTATCTGATTACGATTCATGACGTTATACCACTACTGTATCCAGATCACTATCCGGTAGGAATTAGAGGCAGAGCTCACTTACTGCGCCAAACATTCCTGGCTCGCAACGCTACCGCAATTATCACAGATTCCCTTGCCTCCAAAGCAGATATTGTTGAGAAACTTGGTATATCTGAGCATAAAATCCATGTGATTTACTTAGCTGGAAATCCGGAAATTACAGCAGCCACTCCTAAGATGCAGAAAGCAGTTGTAGAGAAGTATCATCTTCCTGAACAGTACCTGACCTACCTTGGTGACATCAACTACAATAAAAATGTTCCCCAGCTGATCAAAGCTTTGAAGTACTTGCCGGATGAGCTGCACCTGGTTTGTATTGGTAAAAGTTTTCATAAGCAAGAGATACCCGAATGGAAGGCTATAGAGCTTCAATTGGCGCTAAGTGACGTCAGCCATAGAGTTATCTTTATCAATGACATCGCTACTGATGGCAGTGATGATATCTCTGCTATTCTGTCGGGCTCACTGGCATATGTACAGCCCTCACTGTATGAAGGTTTCGGCTTGCCAGTTTTAGAAGCAATGCAGTGTAAGACACCAGTTGTCTGCAGTCGCACTTCATCATTGATCGAGGTGGCAGACGAGCACGCAGTCTTGACTGGCACTTTGGCTGAGGAGTTAGCACAAGGCGTTAAGAAAGTGACCGAGCTTTCGGCAACCAAAAGAAGTGATATTACTTCCAAAGCTTTTAATTATGCTCAAAAATTTACCTGGCAAAAAACGGCTAAGCAAACGGCTGCGATCTATGAAATGGTGGCCAGCTAAGTATGTTTAAGCAACTTCTCAGACCGGTCGTGCTCATGTTGGTCTTTCTACTCTTAAGCCTTTTCTTGACTCAATTTTACCTGGAAGCTGGCTTTCCCTACACGCATGATGGAGAAAATCACTTAGCTAGATTTGCTAATTATAAAGTAGCAATTAAGGAGGGACAGTTTCCGCCAAGATGGGCGCCCAATTTGATGAATCGGTACGGCTATCCAGTATTTAACTATAACTATCCGTTAGCGAATATCATCTCGTTACCTTTTTCATTTTTAAAAATATCATATGAAACCACCTTTAAACTGATCATCATTGGCGCAGTTGCATTTGGTTGTGGGGGGGTGTATCTAATCACTTCACTGTTGACAGATAAAAGAGCCCCTAGATTTGTAGCGGTCTTTACTTGGTTGCTCTCACCATTTTTACTTACCAGCATCCTCTTCCGGGGTAATATTGGAGAGGTGATAGCCTACTCACTTTTCCCTTGGTTGGGTTGGGTCGTACTAAAAATTTGGAAAAATCAGGGACAAAGCCCTAGCTACGAAGTACTTGCTGGCATTGGTCTTTACACCGCACTGCTCCTTGCCCATAACATCGCGGCTGTCTTTGGAACGGCGGTATTACTAGTTTTCTCCGCGCCACTTTTAAGAAAGCGAAATCAATGGCTCCGCCTCCTCATAATTGCCGTTGCCAGTGCATGTTTAAGTTTATGGTTTTGGTTACCAGCACTGTTGGAGATACATTTAGTAACTCTTGACTCATCGGGGTTATCTAACATGGCTACACTGCATGCAGTGACGTTATCTCAGCTACTCAGTCCAGCAGTCACCTTTGGCTATTCGTATCCTGGTCCTATTGACTCATTGAGCTTTGGTTTCGGGACATTGCAGTGGATGATACTACTGCTGGCTTCCGGCTACTGGATCGTGAGTAAAAAAAAGCTGCAGCTGTGGGGAGTTGCGATCGCGCTGACCTGGTGTCTGTTACTAGCTCAGCTTGAGTTTTTTTCACCACTCTGGGAGTTGTTACCGTTTATACGATTTATACAATTTCCTTGGCGCCTAACTTTGCTCACATCTTTAAGTATTCCGATTATCAGCGTCTGGCTTTTTCTCTACGCTGGTAAGTATATTAAAGTATTACTACTGGTACTGGTTATTCTTCAAGGCTTACAACTTTCACAGGTAAAGCCGGTAGACAGATTCCACCGGGAAAATATTGATTACGAAGCCTTTACCCAAAGCACTACAACTAGCAATGAAAACTTGCCTAAGAACTTCACCTACTTACAGATTGGCGATTGGCAACCGACTGCTCGTATACTCTCCGGAGCTGGAGAAATTTCGATTGAGTCGTGGCAGGGAAGTAAGAGAGAGTACGACGTGACAGTAACCGAGGACAGTACAGTGGTGGAGCCAACCGCTGCCTTTGCTGGCTGGAGTACTACAATTACGCCGAGCGAGGACAGTTCTCGAAGAGTTGAGTATGTCGACAATGAAGAGGTTAGTGGCAGAATCGCTTATCAGCTTCAGCCTGGCAGATATACAGTACACACTGCCTTCACCCAAAATACTTGGCCCCGGTTACTAGGTAATGCCATTAGCATCTTAACAATGGTAGTGCTGGCAGGGTATTATGGCTATAGATTGGGCAAAAGGTAGCTAGAGCGATTATGAGTAAACAAGAGTTGATAAAGCTCATTATTTTTTTCACTGGATGGAGAACAGTCCTATTCTTGGTTCAGCTAATCGCCCCCTTTTTACTACCCTATAAACCAAGTTTTCCCTACTACGACACTTTGTTACCGTTCTTTGGCGTACCCCGTTGGCTCTACTCCTGGGCAAATTTTGATGGAGTGCATTACTTGACCATCATCAGAGAGGGTTATGGTACTCATAACTTACTGCAAGCTTTTTTTCCTCTATACCCTTTTTTAACGAAGGCATTTAGCCAAGTAGTACCGAACCCGTTACTAATCGGACTGTTACTATCTAATCTTTTTGGTTTAGGTTTTTGTTTACTTTGGTTTACGGCAGTCAAAAAACTATACAATGCTCATACCGCTTGGCTTGCTGTTTTTATACTGTTTCTATTCCCATCTGCTTTTTTTATTGGTGCGCTCTATACCGAATCTTTATTCTTGCTCTTGATTGCCGGCAGTCTCGTTGCGGGATACTA
The DNA here is from genome assembly GCA_030855135.1 of bacterium. Taxonomy (GTDB): domain Bacteria; phylum Patescibacteriota; class Microgenomatia; order UBA1400; family PJMF01; genus JALYRS01. The sequence continues at coordinate 26,107 of JALYRS010000007.1, forward strand.
TCGCAAATGGTGGCTAGCGGGCATTTTGGCAGCGTTAGCTTCTGGAACTCGCATCGTCGGAATCATGCTAGTACCAGCTCTCTTAGTAGAACTATTTCAACAGAGCTTTCATTATGAAACCTCACTTGGCAAAAGTGTCCAACGGAGTCTGAGCGATATTTTGAGACAGCAGAAAGCCGCTTTACTGTGGATAGCTCTCGGCAGTGGTGGTCTCGTTTCATATATGGCATACCTATACCACTCTTTTGGGGATGCCATGATGTTTCTCAGTGTACAAAGTGAGTTTAATACTGGTCGTCAAGAAAATTTTGTGTTGTTACCTCAGGTATTCTGGCGATCTATTAAAATTCTTTTGACAGTCGATCCTTATGGTCCCCATTACGTCACCTATGTGATGGAGTTCCTGACTGCTTTACTTTTCATACCTGCTATATACTTAGCATGGAGAAAAAAAGTAAGATGGTCGTGGATAACGTTCAGCATCATAGTATACCTGGTACCGACGATGACGGGCACTTTCAGTGGCCTCAATAGGTATATACTGCCATGTCTGGCTGTGTTCCTTGCTCTTACGTTGTTTTTATCAAGTAAGCCTAGGCTGAGTTATCTTTATTTGGTATTCTCAGCCACACTGTTAATAATCAATACAATTTTATTTATTCAGGGTTACTGGGTAGCCTAAGACGAAAGACTCTATGAAAATTCTAATAACCGGTGGGGCAGGGTTTATTGCATCACACGTAGCAGATGCATATGTGGCTGCAGGCCATGAAGTGGTAATTGTTGATAATCTCTCAACGGGAAATGTCGATTTTATTCCCCGAGCCGCTCGCTTTATTCAAGCAGATATTACCGACAAAATGACCATCCAACAAATAATCAAAGCTGAAGCGCCAGAAATAATTAATCATCATGCTGCTCATATTCAGGTAGGCAACTCAGTCAAAGACCCTCAATTTGATGCTGAAAATAACATCATTGCCTTGCTTAACATCATGGAAGCAGCAAAAGATATTCCCATCAAAAAAATTATTATGGCATCAACTGGTGGAGCGATGTACGGCGATAAAGAAGTGCCTTTTAATGAGACCATGAAGGAGGAACCTGTGTCTCCGTATGGCGTCTCAAAGCGCTCCGGTGAACTTTACCTAAACTACTACTACCAACAGTATCAGATTCCCTTCGTGGCACTGCGCTACGCTAATGTCTACGGTCCACGACAAAATCCCCATGGAGAATCTGGTGTAGTGGCTATTTTCGCTGAGATGCTGATGCAAAACAAAACACCGGTAATAAATGGTGAAGGTACTAATACTCGAGATTATGTATTTGTTAAAGATGTGGCTCAAGCAAATCTGTTAGCTCTAGACACGCAGCATGTAGGAGCCTTGAATATCGGCACCAGTACCGAGACCTCAACAAATGAAGTGTTTGACAAAATAGTGGCGGCATTAGGTAAGAATGTAGAAAAGAATCATGGAGCAGCCAGACCAGGTGAACAGCTGCGCAGCGTCTTATCCTACAAGAAAGCGGAGGAGATACTGGGTTGGAAACCCACCGTCTTTTTTGATGAAGGCGTAAAATTGGTGGCCCAGTGGTACCAAGAAAATATGTAACTCTATGCCAACACTACCTACAGCTAAGATCTGGGTTGTTTTGCCTGCCTACAACGAAGAAAAATATATTAGTACCGTCTTATCAAAGATTTTAAAGATTCATAAGCAAGTGGTAGTGATAGACGATGGCTCAGCCGATGAAACTTATGCAGCAGCTGAAAATTTTCCCATTCATTTACTTCGTAATCGGCTAAACTCTGGTAAAGGTGCTGCGCTTAAGACTGCCTGCGAATACGCATTTTATACACTGAATGCTCAAGCAGTGATCATGATGGATGCAGATGATCAACATGACCCCACTGAAATAGCACACTTTATACAGGCACTTCAAACAAATGAAGTTGTCTTTGGTGTTCGCGAACAGCCCATAACAATGCCGTGGCTGAGGAGAAAAGTTAATAGATTAGGCTCAGTAGTTACTCAGTTACTATTTGGCAAGTATATTCCTGATATCCCATCTGGTTACAAGGCATTTACCAAAAAAGCCTATGAAGTCATATCTTGGGACGCTAGTGACTACTCAGTAGAGCTAGAAATCGCCGCCCGAACCGCTAAAAGTAATTTGCCTTTTAGCACTATATATATTACAACCATATATCATGACTTAAATAAGGGCATGACTGGACTAGATCTCTTAGCAGCTGTCAAACACTTATTTGCTCTGAAGGTACGACTATGACACTTTTCCAAATTATTGCCTCACTCTTTGCCCTGTGGATGATGTATGAAGTACATATATATAGAAAGAAAAATGTACTTTCAAAGTTTGAGTTTCTGGGTTGGATTTCTGTCTGGTTAACCTTCATTATAATTACTATCTTCCCTGATTTACTCTTGGGAATTGCTCAACAACTACGCTTTGCCCGAGTTTTTGATTTACTGACAGTGTTAGCCTTCATCATTTTAACCGTACTAATATTTCTAAGTTACTTCGCTCAAAAAGAATCACAGTTGCAGATTAAGAAGTTAGTAAGAACACTGGCAATCAAAGATGCGATTGATACTACTCGACAACCAAAGAAATTAAAGTGAAAGCATACTCCTTCTACATCATCATACCTTCTTTTAACCAAGGTCAGTTTGTTCAGCAGACAATTGATAGCATTCTTGATCAATCAGTGCCAGCTCGGGTGATCGTGATGGATGGTGGTTCAAGTGATCAAACTACAAAAATATTAAAGTCATATGGTGACAAAATCTACTGGCACTCAAAGCCAGATAAAGGTCAAACCGATGCCATCAATCAAGGCCTGGCCCTTGCCTTTACTGAAATAAAAAAAGCCAAACAATCACTTGACGATGTGGTCATCGCCTATATCAACTCTGATGATTACTACCTGCCAGGCGCTTTTAGTATCGCGTTTGAGCAGTTTCAATTTTCCGATAAGAATTGGCTGGCTGGCGGTTGTCAGATTGTTGATGCAGATGGCACTGGGATTATGAGTTTAATCTCACTCTATAAGCAGTTTTTTATGAGGCTCTTGTCTTGGTCAATCTTATTAATCTTAAATCCCATCTCTCAACCAGCTGTCTTTATTCGGGCTTCAGCTATCAAAAAAACCGGTAACTTTACCGAGCACCTAAAGTTTGCCATGGATTACGAGTATTGGCTGCGTCTGTGGCAAGCCGTAGGGAGTCCGCTGCATGCACCGGAAGTTCTAGCTGCTTTTCGAGTTCATGGTTCAGCTAAGGGAAGTACTGGCTTTCAAAAGCAATTCGATGAACAGCTACACATTACAAAGCAATACACCAATAATCAGCTTGTATTATTTTCTCAAAAAGTCCACAATGCTCTTATTGTTTTGATCTACTCTGTACTAAAGTAATATGTCTAACTCCAGTCAATTATCTGCCACTTTCTGGAAAAATAAACGGGTTTTAGTCACTGGTGGGCATGGCTTCGTTGGCAGTCATGTAATTAAGCTGCTTGAGAAACTTGCGCCAGCTGAGATTCGGGCTCCTAGGTCTGCAGAGTACGACTTGAGAACTCAAGAGGTCTGCCAAGCAGTGGTCAAAAATATTGATTTGGTGATTCACTTAGCAGCAAATGTCGGGGGAATTGGTTACAACCAAAAGTATCCTGGTACCCTTTTTTACGACAATCTTTTGATGGGCGTACATTTGATGGAAGAGGCCAGAGTAGCGGGCGTGGAGAAGTTCGTCGCTGTCGGCACTATCTGTGCCTACCCCAAGCACACTCCGATTCCTTTTAAAGAAGAAAACCTCTGGGATGGATATCCTGAAGAAACAAATGCTCCCTATGGATTGGCCAAGAAGATGATGCTTGTACAGGCTCAGGCTTATCGCCAAGAGCACGGTTTTAATGCCATATACTTGCTACCGGTTAATATGTATGGACCTGGAGATAACTTTGATCCCGACTCATCGCATGTCATTCCCGCTTTAATTAAAAAGTTCATTGACGCCAAAGAGTCTAATGCTCCAGCAGTAAGTATTTGGGGGAGTGGCACACCCACACGTGAATTCCTATATG
>JALYRS010000076.1 GCA_030855135.1 bacterium
TATGTTCGCCGCTCACCATCACTTGAGTAATCTTATCGTACTGATTGATTACAATCATATTCAAATCGAAGGTAACGTCGATGACGTGATGAGTATTGACCCACTCCGTGCCAAGCTCAAAGCTTTCAACTGGAACGTCCGTGAAGTTGATGGTCACTCATTTGCTGAACTCATCACAGTTGGCCAGCAAGCCAAAACAGCAACTGACCGGCCAACGGCCATCATCTGTCACACTACTCCCGGAAAAGGAGTTTCATTCATGGAAAATAACTATCAATGGCACGGTAAACCACCCAATGCCCAGCAAACAAAACAAGCCCTACTGGAGCTGAACCGAGCATGAAACTAAGCAACTATTTAACCTCACCAGAGAAAGCAGCAATTCGAGACGGCTTTGGCCAAGGACTCAGCGAAGCCGCAGAGCACTCTGATCTGGTGATCGGTTTATCTGCTGACTTGACTGAATCTGTACGAATGAACGTTTTTCAAGAAAAATTTCCTGAGCGATTTATCCAAGTGGGCGTCGCAGAGCAGAACATGATTGGCGTGGCTGCAGGCTTGTCAATGCTGGGCAAGATTCCCTTTGCTGCTAGTTATGCAGTCTTCTCACCAGGTAGAACGTGGGATCAAATTAGAGTTTCTGTTTGTTACTCCAACTTAAATGTCAAAATAATCGGCGGTCATACTGGCTTGATGGTGGGTCCTGATGGAGCAACGCATCAAGCGCTAGAGGATATAGCCATTCTCAGAGTCCTGCCGAATATGACAGTCGTTGTGCCTTGTGATTTTGAGGAAGCCCGAAAAGCTACCCTTGCCTTAGCAAAGCACATCGGTCCGGCCTACTTGCGAACCAGCCCTCGGGATACTCTCGTCCTGACTACCCAAGAGACCAGCTTCACTCTTGGTAAAGCTAATACTTTGCGTGAGGGTAGTGATGCCACCATTATTGCCTGTGGGGTCATGGTGGCTGAAGCACTACTTGCCGCCGACGAACTAGCCCGGCAATCCATATCTGTCAGAGTCATTAACATGCACACAATCAAACCACTTGATGAAGCGGTGATTCTTAAAGCTGCACAAGAAACCGGTGCCATTATTACAGCCGAGGAGCATCAAGTTGCCGGTGGGCTCGGCTCGGCCGTAGCCGAAGTGCTGAGTGAACAGCTGCCAACGCCGATGACCAGAGTCGGGATGCACGATAGCTTTGGTGAGTCTGGTAAGCCTGCAGAGTTGTTACAGAAATACTGTTTAAGTAAAATCGAGATCATGGCAGCAGTACGACAAAGTATCGCGCGAAAGTAGCTAGCTTTTCTGACAGTTAGGGCAGAAATACGTACCACGCCCCCCCAACTGCATTTTTACGATCTTTTCTCCACAGTTTACACACGCTTTGCCTTCTCGACCATACACTCGAACAACTGATTGATATTGACCTGCAAAGCCATGTACATCAACATACTTACCATCAAAAGTTGTACCACCCAGCTTCACGCCTTGAGCGATGACTGACTTGGCGGCTATCAGTAGGTTTTGCATCTTAGCGGGTGTTAATGAGGAAGCTGGCGCAAAGGGGGAGATCATCGCCACATTTAATGCATCACAAGCATAGATATTCCCAATTCCACAAACTACCGCATTATCCATAATTACTTGCTTAACTGCTTGTTTGCGACGCGATAGTTTGCCTTGCCAATACTCAATAGTGACCGCGTCATCGGTGATATCAGGGGCGAGGGCGGAGTAGACCGCTGCCACTGCTTCATCTGTCATAATTTTCAACCAACCAAACAACCGTTGATCATTGAAGTACAGTTTCGCCCCAGAATCCAAAGTTATCTCCACACGAGTATGTTTACCAGGTAACTCATTCACCCAATCAGCAGTAGGATGACCACCGCCAACCCGCTGTGAGCTATCTTGATAAATCAGTTGACCAGTCATTTTTAGATGAATTAAGATATTCAACTCATCTTGTAGCTGCACCCTGATAATTTTGGCTCTCCGTGTGACGGAGAGAATTTTTTTGCCAACAAGCGCAGCCGAATCACCATGCAAAGACTTGGGGTGATGCTGCTGGATATTGGCAAGACGTTGGTTTGCTAACAGGGGAGCAAGTTTTCGAGCAATGGTTTCAACTTCAGGAAGCTCTGGCATACCGTTATTCTACCCGATTTCGTCAACAGAGATTTACTGATATAATCTTCAAGTCCAAAACCCTTGGTCTTGAGGGTCGGTAGCTCAGTTGGTTAGAGCGTCTGCCTTTTAAGCAGAATGTCGTGGGTTCGAGCCCCACCCGACTCACTAGACACGAAAAACGCCGTGTGGCGTTTTTTTGTGGCTAATGAAGCGTGTGCGTGGATCAAAGCCTTGGTTCTGCCGTCAAGCGAGCACTAATTATTTTGATATTTTGATACAATAGCTTTATCGCCCGATTACATATGAGGGACGAATGATGAGAAAAGATCTCGCTATTGATAGCTGGATCAACCAGCAGGGCAGTTGGCAACAGCTGCGTTTTTACCTGATCGCGATGTCACTGGGCGAGCTATTCGCCCTCAAGATCATGGGTTACTTTCGCTCAAATGTGAGCAACGAGTGAGGCCTTGATTTCATTTGTGTTAAAGGGAGTTGCCTAGCCACTCCCTTTTTTTATTCATGCTTGATATTTACACATCCATTATGTATAGTACCGTTTCTTATGTTTCAGCCTGTAGAAAAAGCTCATTCAACCCCATCGTACCTCAAGCGTGAACAACAAATTGCAACTGATCATTTAAGGCTCATCTCAGAGTTAATGACTGAAGGCAAAATTGCCTTAGCCACAACTACAATCCAAGGTTTTGTTAATCGAATGTCCGATAGTATTGAAGCCAGTATGGCATTTGCCGCGCAAGAGCTCGAGCTTAATCCTTCCTATCATGAATTTATCTTTTACGTAGTCCGAGTTGCACTACTAGGCAAAGTCGAAATGTTGATGAGTGAAGTG
>JALYRS010000041.1 GCA_030855135.1 bacterium
AACCAACAACAACGCCTAGCTTCATATAGCCCTATTATAGCAGAACAGCGTGGTTTCTCATCAAATGCCTCTGGTGGTGCATCGGGTTTATATTCCCCCCTCTCAGCCCTCAAAGACCTTGCAAATGCTCCTGAACAAGCTGGTCAGGTACTTGGAGATAGTATTGAGAGGGCAAACCCTACTGGTCAATACGGTGTGGGCTTGAGTGAGATATTAAAGAATGACCCAGCAGGGGCTCGGGCAGAACAGGGCAACACGATTGCCGCCGTTGGAACTGCGTTAAGAGCTCCTGAGATTCGTACTGATGAACTTGCAAGTAGTCAAGGTACGAATCCCTTCCGCCAACTTGCTGGAAACGTTGTCGATTTTGCAAGTACGCCGCTGAAAAAGATTGGCCTTCCAGATCTTGGGATATCTGAGGCTATCGCTGGTGGCAAAACAGTCAATACTGATGCGCGGCTGACTCCTCAGGGGTATGCCTTTGATAATCAGGGACAAGCGATTGCTTCAAAAAACCCAACTCCAAGTGACTACTCAAGAGTTCTTGGGAAGAACATACAAGAAGCGGGAAAGTTTGCACTCAACCCGATGCAACCTGCCTTTTCATTTGCTGCTCAAAACATCGCCACTGCACCTCAACAGCTTCAGGACAAGGGTAAAGAGTTCATTGATACAGTGGGTGCTTCTGCTGGTGATTTTAAAGACACAGCAACTGAAAAGCTTGGTCAACTAGGTAACACAGCAAATAGTGCGTTACAACAAGCTGGAAAAGGTATTGAGGGACTTAAAGGACTCTTTCAAGGTGCGCAGACTTCAGCCAGTCAGGCACAGCGTCCTTCCCTCTTCAGTATCGGTCTGCAAAAGGCAGTCGGGCAAAACTCGGCAGACTCTCCAGCAGCGTTTGCCGTAAACTCAACAGATCAACCGAAAGAGAAAAACGATGTTCGTGACAACTTCTTTAAAAACGGCGGACTTGATAGTTTTAAAGACTCCCTTGTTCCGAATGCAGATAAACTGTATGGCGGGGCACTTAATCTCAGCTTGTTCAAGCCGGAGTTCTTTGCAAATGCTGATAATGTTGGCTCAGTATTTGGAAACACATACTTAGGCAAAGAAGCAACAGATCGTTATAAACAGAAACTCTCTCAATCGTATGGCCGTTTGGATGAGAATGGAGACGATGGCGATTACGCTCGTGAGTACAATAGATGGGTTGATTCAGTCGTGAATAGCACACCTTCGGTTCTCAAGGGGAGTAATGATTTTAGTTCGGTATCTCGCCAACCATCTCGTCCAGTATCTTCAGGAGCGCGTCAAAACTACACTCCTTCAAATGCGAATGTTTCAACACGAAACGGGGCAAGCTATGCAGCACCACCTTCACGACCTAGCGCGAACGTATCTTTTTCAGCACCTGCACCAAAGGCGAGCTCTCGACCAAATACCTCAACCAACAGAGGACCGGTTCATTCTCCTGCGCCAAGACAAAGTTCTTCACAAAGATCTGCTCAGGTAAGCAAACAACCAAATACCTCAACCAACAGAGGACCGGTTCATTCTCCTGCACCAAGGCAATCAGCACCGCCAAGACAATCAGCGCCTCAAAAATCATCATCGAGTTCACAGGCTGCAAGTAAGGTCGTCAATACGATTAAATCCATCGTAAGTTTTGTTTCAGGAAGGCGAAGGTAAACCTTTTTCAGGGCGCGAGCATATCTTAAAAGTATGCCATCTTTCAGCTTTGCTCAACCTCAAAAAAAGAAACTCTACTCTAGTCAACCTCGAGCCTTGCCATTCTCATCACCAATTGGGAACTCATTAAAGTCGTTGTTTAGTCCAAGCAGTCAACCACAGTCTCGATTACAAAGTTCTCCGCTCCCTTCGCTTAAACAAGCTGCGGGTAGTGTGCTTTCAGCGGGTTTGAGGGGTGGTGCTCGATCGCTCCCTGTGGCGGGGGTTGCTCTGCAAGGCATGGATGTAGCTGCTAAATTGAAAAAACAGTTCTCACCACAGCGGTCTTCACCACCACAACAAACCCCACAGCAAAGTCCATCAAGTGCCCCATACCAGCCACAAGGAAGAGATCAAACTCCGGCACAAAATCCAAACCCACCACAGTTCAATTTTTCCTCTGATCAACAAGCACCACAACAGTCAGCGTTTGATTCAATTCAAAATAACTACGTCAACGCACAGCAGAAGATTCAAGATGAGCGGCTGGCGGCACTTAAATCTGGCACTGATCAGAACAACGCTCTTCAAGATCAGCTCCTTGAGCAGAGGCGCGGTACACTCGTGGCTCAAAAGGGTGATGCGGAACAACAATTTGCAGACTACGAGCGTAATTCACAGGCAGATATTGAATCACTTCGCGGATCGAGTGAGCGTCAAAAAGCCTCAACTGAAGATCTCTACGGAAAACAGATGCGACAGTCGGCACTCGCAAAACGACAAACAGATGCCCAGCGTCAAAATGTCTTTGCAGCACTTGGGACACTTGAGTCAGGTGGTCAGATGGGCTACACAGGTCAACAATTCAACTCCGATCAAGCATTCTTAGGCCAACAGGATCAAATTAGGGGTCAACAACGGGATGCGCTCATAAGTATTGATGACCGAACGGCTCAAGCCGAGCGTCAAACAACTATGCAGATTAATTCTGGACGACAGCAGTTCAAAGAGGCAATGCGACAAATTGATCAGTCACTCGCACAAGGAGGTCTTGAGAATCAGGCAGCAAAACAGCAAGCCTATCAAGAGTACCAGAAGAATGAATTTTCCTTACGTGACTACATGTCACAGATTAGGGCCGGAGCAGAACAAGAGAAGCTGAACATGAGAACACAATTGTCGAATCCAGAAGGCGTTGGATTATCCCAGGAATTTATGCAAACAGGTCAGGTGAAAAACATGTCTGATTTTCTCTATCGAACTAAAAACGCAGGAGCATTTGGAAAAATAGGAGAAAGTACAAAAAACAAATTATTGAGTGGAGACGCAGCGAAGCTTGTGGGTATGTCTGAATCTGGGATCAAGAGTGTTGGTCAGATGATAAGTATTTTAGAGAAAAACCCAAACGCAGCAGTTCTGCCAGGTATGCTCAACAGAGACTTTAAGTTTGCACAAGACAATCTGATTGATACCATTGGGCGTTTACGTTCTGGTGGAGCTATTGGAGACGCAGAAGCAAAAAACTTATCACGGCTCGTTCCTTCTGCATTAGACAGTAAGGAACTCAAACAGCAAAAACTTTCTCAAATTGAGAGTGAACTATCAAATGCATATATGAAAGTAACTGGAGAACAGGGCCCCCAAACGTCTAGTAGTGGGATTGATTCTTCGGTCGCAAACTATCTAGCTTCACAGGGGTACTAATGCCATCAGAACAAGAGTTTATTGCCGGAGCGTTTCAGGCAGGTCTCAACCCGCAGCAAGTCTCACAAGCAGTTCAACAGTTTCGTTCTCGTCAGCCTGAAAAAAAATCTCTTGGTGGGTTTAGCAAAAATATTGTCAAAAGTGGAGCAAATACAATCGGCGGAATGTTTTCATCTGCTGCAAATGTATTTAATCCGAATCTTGAAAAAAACACCCTTGTGAATATGGGTAAGATGAGTCTCGGTGCTGCTCAGCTTCTTGATCCTACACAAGGCAATGCAATTGTGGGCAGTATTTTAGGAAAAGATGTCTCTGAGATTTCAGGGAATCAAGAGAATGTTGCTCGGGCAGGGGGAGAGTTTTACAACCAACGCTATGGTATCTCTGACTTTGCACAGGGAAGATTCAAACAGGGTGGTCAGAAGGTTCTCGACTCTGCGTACAATGACCCTGTAGGTGTCGCACTCGATGCGTCAGCTGTCTTGGGTGGTGCAGGAGCTGTTGCTAAAGGAGCAGGAGCGTTCTCAAAATCTTCAACTCTAGGAAGAGTAGGAAGAGGACTTACTACAGCTGGGGAAGCGTTGGATCCTCTTGCTGGGGCAACAAAATTAATGAGTAGAGGTGTTGGCAGATTGCCCGGTGGTATGAAAAACACTATATCTGAGTTTGGTGATACGTATGCTATCAAAAGCACAAGAATTCCAGATAAGGCACAGGCAAAGCTTGCTAAAAAACTTGGAGGATTAGACACGAGGTTTGGAAAAAACCTCGAATCACTTGTGGAGAATACCGGGTTATATGGTCAGAGCTTAGAAAATGTTGATAATTACATCGCCCCGATACAGACAAAATTTAATGATGCTGTTAAAAGATCAGACGTTCTTGTGACAAATAAAGAACTGCTCAACAATTTTGGGAAGAAGATAGCAGAATATTCTACACCTGAAGCAAAAGCAAACCCTGCTTTGCGACAATTAAGAGAGCAGTTAATTGATGAAGCTCGGATGATAACTAAGAATGATGGAAGAACTGGGAGTAGATCACTCAACTCACTCAATGAAACTCGGCAACTACTTGACGAGACGACGCCAAATATTCAATTTGAAAGTGGAAAGTCGGCATTTCAGAAGTCCTTGGCAGATACATATAGAGATACGGTGAACTCTACCGCTGGAACGGGAAAAACTGGAAGAGAGTTGTCAGCCTTATATTCCTATAGGAAAGCACTTGAGAACGCACCGAAAGGAAAAAACACCCTTCCGTTTGGTCTGCAATCAGGCGTTAGTACAATGGTTGGTGGGATGTTAGGGTCAGTACCTGGTGTTGGACTCGCTGGCAATTTAGCCGGCGCCGGTAGTGGATTAGTATTGGCAAGCACAGTGAACTCGCCTCGGTTTATCGGTGGTGTCTCAAAGGCTGCAAAAGCACTCTCTAACGCCAAGATGCCTCTTCAACTAGAACATGTGAGCAACCTTGCTGGAAACGTTGCAAATGCTGGTTATACGGCTAATAAATTCGGTAGGCCTGCCTTTGCCTCTCTTCCATCTGGTCAGGGACAAACTGCGCCTGATCAACCACAACAAAAGTATGTCGCCCCGGCTCCTCAAAAACCAGTCGTGATAATGCCGAGTAATTCACCAGTGAGTGCTCGGCTCAAGAAGATTCCGAAATCGTCCTTTTCAAGCGCGAAGATGCCAAAGCTATCGTTTGCTACTGGGAAGAGTGTGAAGCGGGGTTCTTTCTACTAACGAGGCTGATCTGGGTTATTCGAGTTCTTTTTTCTGAATACCAGCTCCCTAAAGTTTGTTTTTTAAGTTCTTCTATATATCCCACACATTTATTGTATCTCTACTATATTGTCATCTTTGTACTCATACTGACCACCGTATAAGGGGACTTCGAAATCCTTTGGAGACGAGATATATACCATTTTTTCTTTTTCATTAAAGCTAAACGCTCCCTTTGCATGAAACCATTCGCAGTTCGGACAAAATTGTTTATTATCTTTATCAACTATCTTTGTGATGTAGAGGGGTAATTTATATTGAGTAGTCACTGCCGTCTCTTTTACACCGTCACCGTCAATGTCTAGTTCTTGGACAATGTTAGGTTCATTGTATTTTTTAACTACTTGCTCGAGCTCATACTGTTTTGCCTGATACTCTGCTTTCCAGTCTTTTGCATCAATGTTTTCAGGTTTGGCCACGTACTGACCTATTAGGAATCCTCCTATAAGTGCGCATATTGTAATCAAGTGTTGTTTTTGCATTCTTGTATTGTACGTGATCGATCCAGACTTTTCTTCCATGTAAACCTTTTTTATCCGTATGACCTACCTTAGAGGTATGGCCATACAACCTGATATCAATCAGGAATATGGTTTTCATTGCCCTTAAAGACCGGGCTTTAGATACGAGATAAAACAATTATAGCAGACAACATTTTAAAGGAATTTATGGTTAGCTTACCTCTTGATGATAACGGAAAAACGATTAATCTTGCACCGAGTAAGGCTGCGATTGCCAGAACCCTCACTTCGTCAATTTCTTCTTCAACTCAAGTGACCCTCAATAGTGAATCCAGGTTTTTGCAGGTGTATGCCATAGATAAAGACGTGTTCATGAAGTGGGGTACTACTGCAGTGACAACAGCAAACTTTGACGAACTCATCTTAGCGGGTCAACGGTACGATTTCGATGTTGCTAGAGAGAGCAATGGGACACTGCACACAGCCTTGACGTTCATAGAACGAGCAGCAACGGCCACCCTTGTCGTCATTCAAAAATAATGCAAAACCTCGCCTCCCTTCAGCAGTTATCGAGACTGGGTGGGTCACCTGCAGTGGTCAGCCAGACGCTGTATGCGTATATTCGTTCGCTCTCAAATCTTGCGGTGTACTACCCAATGGATGAGATTTCAGGCACGACGGTGTTTAATAGAGCACCTACAACTGAAGGCACACTTGATGCTACGAACAGTGGGGCAACTATCAACCAACCAATGCAGGTTGGTAAAGGGTATAGTTTTGATTCGAATGACTTCCTAACTACTCCAGTTGGTGTATCTCTGAAGAATGAGGGGCTCATCTCTTTCGGAGCGGTTGTTCGAGTTCCAGTAATTTCAGTTGGCGATAAAATCATTTATCAAGAACCTATTAACACGACTTCTTCTTCCCGGGTAACATTTGCGTTTTCTACCAACACAGCCAAGCTCACAGTCTTTGTTCGTGCTGGAGATTCAGCAACAAATAGTACATGGACAATTTCCACTGCGCTGAGTCCTGGCACTGACTACATTATTGGTATTACGCTCGATATCGCCAATAAGGTAGCAGTGTTCTATGTGAATGGTGCTGTGGTAAGTTCGACTGGAAGTTTCGCCAACTTTAATGCAGCAACCATCACAAACAGCAATCCAAACTCTGGGCCATTCATCGGGAAAAATGCAGCAGCTAATGCGTTTTACAACAGTTTGATGCAGCATCTCTATATTGTAAAAGGACGGCTTATGACCGAAGCAGAACATCTCAAACTCGCTCAACTAGGGTCTTTTTTTTTTGATACTGATATTTTTATTATTGCCGGACAATCGAACGCTTCAGGTCGTGGTACAAGCTCTCAGCTTGTAACCATCACCACCCAGCGTCTCGCTAAAATGTTTGGGAATGACTACACGGTCAAAGATCTTATCGATCCTACCGATAGTTCCACGAGTCAGGTTGACACAGTTTCTGGTGACTCTGTAGCTCCTGCAGGGAGTGTGTGGCCACTTGTAGCAAATAGCCTTACGGCAAACGTCTCCAAGAATGTGATGTTTGTCCCCTGCGCGAAGGGTGGCACTGCTATCTCTGCATGGCTTCCAGGTGCAGATCATGAGGATAGAACAACACTCTATGGCTCCATGATTTATAGAGCAAAACAAGCCCAATCATACGGTACTCTTAAGGGGGTGTTGTGGTGGCAAGGTGAGAGTGATGTAAGTACCACTCAGGCAGACTACAACTCGAGACTAGATACAATAGCTAATGCGGTGATGAATGATCTTGGTATCCCTCTTTTACCAGCTAGACTCCAAGAGTGCAACTTCGATGCAAGTGCATTAAGGGCAGCTGTTGATGAGGCAGTAGCGGATAATCCAAATATAAAAGCAGGTCCAGATCTTTCGGACATTGCATGTGCTCCTGAGGATACTGTACACCTTCTTCCAAACGCAAAACTTTCAACAGCTGCGACGCGTTGGTGGAATGCGATAGCGGGGGGGATTTATGGTCTCTAGTATTTATTTTAAAGATGTATGACACTCAATGCAAGCTCATCAGAATACCCACTTACCCCCACCTCCCTGCTCGCAGCAGGGGCTGCATTCCTCCTCGACAAATCGACGACGATTCTGCTCGGCTTGCTCGTTAGTATTGGCACTTTTCTTATCGCTGTTGCTATTAATCTTTCTGCCCTTAATTATCAAATGACGACCTTACAAACCCAAGTGCAAGCAAATGTCGATCGTAAAGAATATGAAGCTGATCAGAGAACCATAGCGACTCAGCTCGAGAACATTAGGGGACTTTTGGAGCAAGAAAACTCGCGCTCGGCACGTATTGAGAGCCGCGTGGAACGTATTG
The DNA here is from genome assembly GCA_030855135.1 of bacterium. Lineage (GTDB taxonomy): Bacteria > Patescibacteriota > Microgenomatia > UBA1400 > PJMF01 > JALYRS01. The sequence goes on from JALYRS010000041.1 coordinate 7,997, forward strand.
ATGACTATCTATTAAATAAGTAATTGATGTGTTAAAGTAGGTGTTGCGGAAACACCTCAGAAAGTCCTATATGGGGTTTTTTACCGCTCACTTCTATTCCCAAACTGACCCTCGTTGGTCAAAAGAAAAACTCGGCTTCTCCACCTCCTCAATCGGTGGGTACGGTTGTGCAATCACGGCAGTCTCAAACCTTCACAATGCCTTGTTTAATACGAACATCACTCCGTCACAAATGAATCAGGAATTGAAGCGGGTGAAGGCGTTTAGTAATGGGAGACAGATTGGCAAAGGCAATCTCATTGTCTGGACAAGAGTCGCTCTTGCTTTCCCAAGACTCAAATTTATGTATAGAGACTGGAACTACTCAAATAGTAGGGTGTGGTCGTGGATTAATCTCTCTCCCAGAGTTCCGGTGATTGTGTGTGCCAAGACAAATTTTGTTCCTCAACACTTCTTCCTCTTCATTGGTGGTGGCAAGATGGTGGATTCATTAGATGGAAAAATTAAATCAACTGGAACCTATCCAACGCTGACAGGAAGTGCTCGGTATTCCATATGACAGATACAGAACTCGAGATTGAACTCCAAAACTCCAAGAATCGGGCTGACGAAATAGAAAAGAACCATACACGGTTTATGGAAGAACTCGCCGAAATGCTACCACCTTGTGTGGTAGATGAGGTAAATATTAAGCTCCGTGTGCAAGAATTGTTGGATGTCGAAGAGAGACTTCGTAAAGCTGAACGCAAAAATGAAGATATCCGCAGGGATTCAGATGGCAAAGTGACCGCACTGGTTGGAGAGATCAGCACACTCAGAGCAGAGATTGAAGTCCAACAGAAGCAAAATAACTCCCTGTTGCAACGGCTTGAAGTATTGGAAGAACGTGCAAAAAGTACACAGGTACAGAGTTTTGTTCAGAGTGCCTTTGAAAAGATTTTCACGAAGAAAGTAGAACAGCGACCAAAAACACGACTTGAACGTTGGATGAAAAAAATATCACTTTAAGGAGTCTATGAAAAAAAAGGTTCAGTCAGAGCGGTTTAAGCTCACCATTCAAGACATGAAGAAATGGGCGAGAAATGTACTACTCTTCACTGCCCCGTCACTCATCATCTTTCTTGGTGCAATCAATCAAGGTGTGCCAATAGAGCAAGCAGGATTAGTATTACAGGCAGCGTTATTAAATGCCTGTATTGATTTACTCAAGAAGTTTGTTACAGAAAACTACTAAATGGAGACCCTCGAAAGAGGGTTTTTTCTTATGCACAGTCCAGACATCTTTTCCC
>JALYRS010000077.1 GCA_030855135.1 bacterium
TGAGTTAGGTAAATACTCCTTAATCAACGCTAGCAAAATATCGATCTGCACTGTCCTCTCATGCGCTTCGTCGATGATGATATAACCCTCAGGTAATTTTTTCTCCTTTCTAATACGATTGGTCAGTGATTGATCAATCATTAGCGTGAGACGTGTATCCATTGAGACAACATTTTCATCAGGGTACAGTCGCCACCCAACTTCACTTCCAGGCATTGAACCCATTTCTTTAGCAATAAAGCCACCATTCATCCTGACAGGAGGTCGCTTGGTTTGGGTCATGTCGATGCGAGCTTTGGGATCATTATCTAGAATAGCTTGGGGAATGCGGGTAGTTTTACCTACACCTGTTTCAGCTTGTACGATTACCACTTGGTTCAGATCAAGCTGTCTTAGGACTTCAGGAAGGTAAAAATCCATGGGACGAGGTGCTCGTTCTTGGCCATCTTTCCAGTGATAGCGTTCACGAGTTTTTTTTGGAGGCAGTGGCTGATGCTCTTGTCGGGAGGCAGTTTCGTTCATGATGTAGTAACTACTATAGCTAATGATGAGAGAGCAGTACATCTTTAAATATCGTTGTGCGCTTCAAAGCAAAGAAAAACCACCTTATTCAGGTGGTTTTTTACAAGCTTGTTGCCGAAGCAGGAGTAGTAGAAACTACTCGATGAGGATGGTTAATCCTCGGTGATCCTATCTATTTAGTTGTCAGATCCGCGAGATAGAGCTGATGCTCATCACGTAGCTACCACTTGGTGTGGTAACGCGCAGGAGGTTACCCTCAACCGTAAAGCCCAGTTCGCCGGCCACTGTGGTCAGCAGTTCACTTTCGCGACTGCTTTGCAGCTGAACTCTCAGCTGCGTCGCCCACTGGCGCATGTCCTGAGGTATTACTACCTCAGCCACGTTGAACTGGCTATCATCGCCTTTGGCGACCCGGATGGTCCGGGGCCAGGTTTCGGACAGGCCATAAATGGCCGTCCCCTGTAATGTTGCTGCCAGGCCAAAGCCGGGTGGCATGTACAAGAGGCGATTGGCCTCCCAGTCACCGCGGGTTAGCGGCGCCGCCAGCAGATCCTCAACGATGCCCTTGGTAGACGCATCGGTATCGATCTGTCCAACAGGGACAGCTACGACCCGGATATTATCCGGGGGTGTATCGAGCAAAACTGCCAACTGGGCAATCTGCTCAGGAGTGGTGCGTCCTCCACCGTCAATGACGGTGAAGCCGGGAAAAGTCTCGCCTTCGGGGCGATTTGCCCGTTGAGGGCGAACTGTGTTATGGCGCCAATCGCTCAGCGCCAAAGTGCCCCGTTGTTCGACGGCTCGGTCGGAACCGAAGCCGTAGAGCGTGATCGCCGGCAAGCCGGAGATCATCTCGATGGCCGGCAGCATCAGCATTGCTGCTACTGCTTGGTCGGAAACTGCCACTTCCGTGGCGGTCAAAAGCGACTGTCCTGCTGCGACAATCTGGGACTTCACCTGTGGGGTGAAATCCTGATTAAAGTCGAGCGCGCTGGGGATGTTTACCTCCAGCTGGACCCGGGCGTTGAAAGAAATCTTGGACATTACACACCTCTAGAGAGACTCAACGACGGACAGCTTATGCTGCCGTTTTGAACATGGTGTTCAAATCCCCGAAGGGAAAAATACGCGTCAGCACACCATGCTGGCACGTATAGTAATGGGCTGCTTATGAGGCAGCAGAGTAGTGACATAGCACTTGCCATATCTGCACTCTGCTGCCTCAAGAATTTGACAACTTTTAAAGAGCATAACATCTGAAGTAACGCACGGCTTGTAAGCGGGCTTAGACTTTAAGATAGCAGCTTGTAATCAACCTAAACGCAATGTCTAGGTGATAGCTGGATACCTCTCCGGCTAAACTCTCATACTGAGAGCGAAACTTCATGATGTTAACTATATTTGATACCTAAGTACCAAACAGAGTAGTATAGCAAAGAGTAGGCCAAAAGTAAATAGTTATAGGACTAATAATCAAGATGTTACAATATTGTTATGACGATTCAAGAACTCACAACCGAGGTAGAAAAGGTATCAGTAGCGTATGCTGATCACTTTGAAATTAAACGCGACAAAAACTGGTTTATCCTGAAGTTACAAGAAGAATTGGGAGAGTTGATCCAGTCGTACTTAATGATGAGTGGCCAAGCCCGAGTTAAGAATAAAACACCTGAGCAACTTGAAGCCGACTTTAAGGCAGAAGTAGCTGACGTCTTCTGTCATGTGCTACTACTAGCCAAACATACTGATGTTGAGCTCGAAGCCGAGATCAAACAAAAGTGGATGTCTAGAATTGAGAAGCGGTAGTCTACACCTACTAAATAATCCCCGAAACCTCTATGCTAGACACTTCATGGCAGAGATACTAATTTCTTCTCAATTCACCGAAGTACTTGACCTGCTGGAAAATGGTTCTGGTCATGTTTTTGTAACTGGGAAAGCCGGCACCGGCAAATCCACACTGCTGCAACACTTTCGTTTACAAACCGCAAAACCCTTGGTTGTCCTGGCACCTACCGGCGTCGCGGCCGTAAATGTAGCGGGTGAAACTATTCACTCTTTTTTTCATTTTCAGCCCAACGTCACTATTGCTGAGGCTCGTAAAGCGGCTCAATTTGCCAAGAATAAAAAGTTGTATCAAAAGCTTGAGCTAGTCATTATTGACGAAATATCGATGGTGAGATCAGATCTGTTAGATTGTGTGGATGAGTTTCTTCGTCTGGTCAGGAAAAATAATCAAGCCTTTGGTGGCGTGCGGATGATCTTTTTTGGTGATCTCTATCAACTGCCACCTGTAGTTAGTAAGAATGAGTATCAGACCTTTAAAACACTGTATCAAAGTGAGTGGTTTTTCGATGCCACTGTCATGCAT
>JALYRS010000042.1 GCA_030855135.1 bacterium
CTCGATGATGCCGGCTGCAGTCTCTGTTGCTGCGCTTGGTGAAGTTATTGAAGAAATTCTAGTCGCTAGAGTAGCTGGGGTAATAGCTCTGGTGGTGTCGGTGCCGGTGGTAACTTCAGATTGGGTGGCTAACTCAATCAAACCTGCTGTTGTTTCAGAGGCTGAGGCTGGGGTGATAGCAGTAATTCTGGTGGCCAGAGTAGCTGGAGTAACCGCTCGTGCAGAGTCGATTCCGGTAGTAACTTCTGCTTGAGTAGCTAACTCAATGAAACCGGCGGCAGTTTCAGAAGCAGCTAAGTGGGTGCCATCAGCTTCATGTTCCTCTAAAAGATACTCATTAAGTATCGTGCCCCAATTGCCTTCATCTGCTCCCGGTGTTGGTAAGTTTGCCATATTTCAATTCCTAAAAGTTAAACTCCGTAAGGCCCTGACCCAAAGCCCTTCTTAGAAGGTAAAGTACTGTCTGTAAGATTTGGGTTAGAAATTAGTTTTAATAAATTATTAACACCCATTAAAGTGATAACCAGCACCCCTATGTGCAGGATGAATTGTTGCCGAGTCATTGACTTGGTAAGCAATGGTGAGAACTTTTGTATGTACATACTATAATGTCAGTCTAAAAAGTTTTTATCTATGAGTCAAGCAACAAACATCAAGCAGAAGTTCGGTTCGCGAGCCAAATTGCTATTACGCTCACCTGGTAGAGTATGATAATAGGAATTGCCATCACTGTCTGATTTAGTAGGTCAGGTGTAGGTGTTAGAATGGCTGCGACGACGAAACTTAAGACAATAATCCATTTTTCATAGCTCAGTAGTTGGCGAGCAGTTAAAGGATGAACTTCATTGATGGCAATTAGAAAAAGGGGCAACTGGAACAAGAGGCCAAAGCCTAACAAGTACCTGGCTACAAAGGAGAAATACTCATCAGCGGAAATAAGGGCTTGCACATTATCAGTCGCAAAGGCATTGAGGAAGTATAATGCTGCCGGTAAACTGACAAAGTAGCCGAAAGCAATCCCGGTAGATAATAATAAACAGGAAAATAAAAACATAGACAGTAGGACAGCCACTGATCTTTCACTAAAGAGTGGCTCTAAAAAACGTATTAAGTTATACGTGAACACTGGCAAAGAAAATAAAAAACCAAATAAGAGACTTGTTTTAAAGACAAAGTCAAAGCCACCTGAAGGTGAGCTATAAAATACTGGTTGGTTGAGTGGTTTGATTAATACTTCAAAGATTTCTTGGTTAAAGTAGTAGCCAATTATTGAGCCCACCAATAAAAACAACGTACTACTTAGTAGTCTTGATCGTACCTCAAGAATATGTTCGCCGAACGTTTTTGGGACATCGGTCGAGTGTTTCGTGTCAGGTACCATTGGGAGGTAAGCTACTTCTTTGAGTTGTCTTTTGCTTTTGCTTTTTCTTTACTGTCATTTGTTTCGCTGTCAAAGCCCTTGCGAATGTCTTTGATGGTTTGACCCACGCTTTTTGACAGTTCGGGTAATTTTTTGCCCCCAAAAAGTAACAGCAATATAGCTAATATAACAATGAGTTCTTGTACGCCTAATCCAAACATAAGCTTTACTTTTCTTTTTTTTTAACTAGTATGTTTATATGTACTATTTGTGGAAAGCAAAATCAAGCAGCAACGCAGTCTCGAAAATGAGAGCATATCTCATAGCTCTGGTGCTTTTTACTCTTTCATCACTACTTCCGTTAACTGCACAGGCTATTACATATGGTGAAGGCAACTATGGTGAAGGTGTGTTTGGGGGTAATACGGCTACTCCTACTCCCTCCCCTACGGCAACTGCTGCTCCTTCGTCAAATAACACTACATCTTCAAACTCGGGTAGCTCTGGCTCATCAACGAGTACTAACGTGTGTTCTAATGCCAAGCCTTCTGGGATACCCGATTTATTTCAGATAAATTCGAGTACTAATACTCTCTCCATATACTTTAGTCCAGTGAGCAGTAACAGAGATAGGTATTTTGTCAGCTACGGTACGACCTCTAACGTTCCAGAGCATGGCTTTGAGTTTGAGAATAATGAGAATGGAGTGGTGATGGTTGATGTTAATGCTTTAAAAGCTAACACCACCTACTACTTCAGGGTTCGAGCTGGCAATGGCTGCCAGCCTGGTGACTTCTCCAATGAATTAGCTGCTACTACTGGCAGAAGAAGCCCCACTTATCGGTGGGCGGCATTGGGAAAAATCCTGAATACGGCAGTGGCTAGGGTCGTCAATCCGGCATCTGTCAAAAAGGTAGCAGTTGATACCTCAACTTTGCCACCACCAGTACAGCCACCAGTTGCCCAGCCACCGGTAACTCAACCTAGTAATAACGCTGTAGAAAACACTGTGGTGACACAGCCAAGTGTTACTAATCCAGTTGCAGCTGATAGACCAGCCGCCACCCTAAGACCGGCTCAGAATACACAAGTGACTCAACCAACTCCCGGCCAGTCAGCCTCTCAATCCAGCACTGGTTTCTTTGCACGATTTGTAAATTTTATTAAGGGTGTGTTTGGGGGATAGTTAGCAAAAATTATCTTGATTAGGGTTACTGTAAAGAATCTTTTGAAGTAATCTAATCATTCAAAGAATTCATCTCGCGCATGTATTCTATTCATCACACGTTCTAGGTTCTCGCCCGATCTTTCAGCTTTAATAATTTCCGTTCCAAAAGCAGAGATCATCTCTTCCCTAGTTTCTAGCATAAAGGGCGTCAGGCGGAGGAAGGCTAGCTTGTTATCGGTCCCCATGGTAAAGAGGCTGCCTATAGGCAGTCTAATGCCTTTGAAGGTGATTGGTTGAGTATTAATTAGGGTACGAGCGCCATGTGTTTTAAGCAAAAAAGGTTTACCATTAACTGGTCGATCATACAAGAGTCCTTCTCTTTGTGCCTGACAGTAGTAAGTCACCACATCAAAGCAAGCACCTGAAAAGATAGAAATTTCTGACTCAGTAGATTCTATTTCGCCCTCATCATTTGACTTCTCTAAAAGCTGTCGTAGTAAATCCAAGATAACTTTTAATCCATTATCTTTCACATCGGAATGAGCCAGATTTAGTAGTTGTTCTCGGGTTGGTAGTTCTCCGGTAATAGATTGAAATAGATTCTTAAGCTTTGAAATATCATTACTCCATACTACTTTGGCTAATTCTCTACTAATTTGTGAATAAGCACCGCCATAACGATCATCGTATGAATGCGAGTTTCCCTTTACAAGGAAATTTTCAAAATTTTTAGTAAATCTTAGTTCACTTGATTCGAGCGCGGTGATGAGCTCCCTACCGGTTGGACGATTGATGAACGCTTCACATTTTGAGCTATTGCTTTGATTGGCACTCTCTTGAAGCATAGGCGTGAGGTCAGTACTTAATTTGAGCTGGTATTCTTGATTAAAAATGCTATCCACTGTAGTGGGTGTCGACGTGGGCAGCAGCTCAACTATGACACCTTCAGACATAACGAAGCTAAAAGATTCAATATCACCATCTTCACGGTAAACAGCAGCGGACTTGAAGGCTTCAAGAAGCATTGATTTGATATGATCTTCAAGATTTAATTCCGGAGAGTATGTAATAGGTGGTGTATACCAACTTAGTAATCGTAGTTGTTTGAGTACTACTGAAGTAGCGAGTCGGTCTTCGTTAAGTGAGAAAGTGTTTGTAGAGGTAGCAGTAGACTCACCTTGTTGTATTCTTTGAACAACTTCTAGGAATGCCTGAGAAACAGGTTGAGTGGCAATCAAATCTTTTACTGTATTTTTTTCTTGATCAAGTTTTTCACCCTCCCCAAATGCTAGAGCAAATCCTTTATCTGCAAATCTATCTATCTTTATGACTGCATTATTAATGCTGACATCTTTTTTGCTACGCAGTGGCATTTCAGCCACTGTATCCAGTAAACCAGTCTCACGAAGGCAGAGTATCGTTTCTAGATCGAAGAATGCATCTGACATGCTACTTGGTACTTGGTGGGGTATAATTGTTGTCCTAAAGTTAGTAATATTTTGTACTGTTTGAGTGATGGCATAGCTAATTCTCTCCTCTGCTTCTTGCTTACGCAGTGCTTGAAGCTCCGCTAAGTACTGACCAGTAGGTGACCCTTTTTCTGTATCTGAAGTGCTGTCAACTGGATACTCATGCATGATTAGGTATATGTATTATTTCAATCTATTTAGCACACCTTTGTGCTTAATAATATTTTTATAGTCCCACTGAATTTCCTGAGCTTTCTTTAGCCATCGCTGTAAATCAATAGTATTAATTTGATCAACGGAAGTATAACGGGCATCAGCTGCTTTAAAGCTGCCTCCAGCGTGAAGCTTTGTCTCATCAAATGACTGACCACTCCAAAATAGTAATCTAACGCTGTCTTTTAATTTACTATAACCCACCACGGGGTTCCCTTCTATAAACCATACAGGATGAGCGTGCCAAATTTTACTGTCTGCATTAGGAAGACCATTTTCAATTTCGTACTGCAGTTTTTCGCAGATTGCTTTATCAATATTGGTTAAAGAGTCGAAGTATGACTGAATGTCTTTGCTCATATCTCCATATACTACCTTATATTGTCAGCTTAGATAATATGAGCTACGCTTTGTCTTATATCAATTACAGACGAATCATTCAGTGGAAGATATTGGTATTATCTAAATCGTGGGTATCCCGAACTCTGGGCTGGTGTAGCATTAGTTAACTCAGCCGCTCGTGCTGGCTCGTTTCTAATATACCAATTCAACTTAAAAGAATTTGGTGAAAATTAAGCCTGTTTGTCCATAGACATGATTCTTATGTATGCAAGTTACTTGATAGCCCATTTTTTTATAAAACTTTTCAGCTCCCCAACCCTCATCTGTTTCTAGGAAAATTTTAGAGCATTTTTGTTGTATTGCAAACTGCTCAGCATATTCTAATAGTTTTTTTGCCAATACCTTGCCTTTTTAGTTCATGATCTACTAATAACCCTTCTATAAAAGCAATGTTTGGTTCAATGACTAATTCGATAAATCCAAGTATGTTTTTATTGTTGTCTTGAGCAACAAATTTATATGTTTTTCTAAAATACTTATGATTCTCTCCATAATGTTCGTTGTCAGCAAATTGCCACTCTTTTTTTTCAAAATCTTTTATTTGAGTATTATTTTTTTGTAGTTGTGTAATATTCATATGTTCTTTGTATAATTTCTGAGAACATCCGGTAAGGGGGTAGTGTAAGTGGGCTTGTTAGAAAATTATATCAGTGTTATGAGTTTGAGGAAAATAGACCTCGACCCCTGCATCTTTTCTATTCAGACTGAAAAGGTGGTCACGAATGAGTGGGATTTCAGACTGCCTCTGTTCGGTAAGTGCCGTCAGATTGAACAGAAACGATCTCGTCTTTAGTGAAAAGTTGAAACAGATCGCGAACTTTGCCAGCATGAGGGGAAACTCTTAGAAATAAGTCGTCATCAAACACAAACACAATTCCGTTGTGCTCTTTATAGTATTCAACATCAATAAGTTTCTTTCCGTTCAGAATGGCTATTTTTTTATCAATGTTAAATAGACTACTCTCGCTGTGAACAATGTCCTCAAACTCTCTATTGCTCCCTTGCTCTAACCACCAATGAGAAGTTGATACCCAAAAGTGATACTCACCACGGTTCTCCTCCAAGTTATTACCCATCTCAAACTTGATGCCAACTGTTTCGTGTGCAGCCCAAATCGTTTGTTGCATTGCTTTTGAAAGAAATTGCTCTATTTTATCTTGAGTAAGTTCCCATATGATCAGTATACCAAATACGTAAAAGGGCTACCACGGTTAGGTGGCAGCCCAGTTTTTGGGACTCAGTCAGAGATTTACGGTCACTGCGACGATATCCTCCACCGTTGTCACGCTTCCATTCGTTCGCCAGATCAACGATCTTATCGAACGACATGCGCTGACGGTCTTGGATGGTGTGGGAGTACTCGCGGAAGCGATCCTTCTCACTGTCGGATGTATTTAAAAGAATATCATAGGCAGGTTCAATCATCCGATACTGGACATGTCGATTGCCAGAGGAAAATAGTTGGGTGACTGACGAGATTTGAACTCGCGACCTCCGCTGCCACAGAGCGGCGCTCTAAACCAACTGAGCTACAGCCACCATTACAGAGACTTGGTATTATACCTTGTTTTTTCAATAAACTCGAGCGAGGCAAAATCTGAGATCAATGCCTCTGACTCTTGAGCGATTGAAAGAAGCACAACGTATTTAACAATGAAAAGTCCCGCTATATAAATCATGGTTTGTGATCTTGAAAAGGTATACCGGATACGTTATGTATGAAGATGATAGACTACACTTCTGAACTGGCCTAAGTCCTATAGTATTGACAAATGGCTAAGATTATAATATAATAGTACTGTACGTTAACTATCGATCTCGCCAATTATTGGTGAGATAGCCATCAAGGGGATCATCTTGAACACTTCCACAGGAAACAGCCTGATGCCCGCGCAGCAAGAAGCTGCAAAGGTGATTGGCAAAGGTATCGGAAGCCTCATTGCCACAGTCGTGAAGACGATTGTGAAGTATTTTGTCCTCGGCTTTCTGGTGACGTTGGCATGGAATGGGATAGTTCCCATCGTCGCCAAGGGTGCACTCGATGCCGGTCTCGTCTCTCTGGTGACAGAGCTGGGCGATTACTTAGCGCTCGGTATCTTTACCGCGGTCATCGGTCTTCTGCAAAAGCTGAATACGCGCTAGCGGAATACCTGACGGATAAGGGGTGAGTATTACGTACCACCCAAGCTGCAGCTTATAAACTGCAGCTTTTTTTTGCTCAAAAAACTAAAGTGAGAGATTGTTAGGTGCGCCCGCCGCGACTCGAACGCGGGACCTACTGCTTAGAAGGCAGTTGCTCTATCCAACTGAGCTACAGGCGCATGATGATTACTCAACTCGTATTATATGCGACAAGTATCTGCCTGGCTAGCGTGCACGAGTGATACACTATGTCCTGGTCTATGAAGATTCTAAATCCACTCTGGTTGCCAGTTACTTGGCTCATTTTCGGTTGTATTGTGATGATTGCTGGACTATTTGGGTGGTTGTACCCTGTTCTGGCTATCGGGCTGCTGGTGATAGTGATTCAGCTAGCTTTGACTACTCATCGGTTAAGCAAAACGCTGCCCTCCTTTTCTCTGCGCCAACTACTTTTAATCGGTACAGTGCTCAGCATTTGGCTGCTCCACTCACTCCAACTTTTTGTTCCTGAAACTGGCTTTGATGCCGTGTGGTATCACCTGCCAGTGGCTGAGGCATTTGCCACTGCTCACCGGTACTCATATCTGCCCGATCTTTACCAGTCACTTAACCCATTGTTTAGTGATGGTCTCTTTTATCCTGGCTATATGGTTGCCCACGACTTTGGAGCTAAAGTCACCGCCTATCTTCTCGGCCTGTCGTTGTTGGTGGTGGTCTACCAACTAAGTAGATACTATATGACACGGAGTTGGGCTCTGGTAACGACAATTATCATCTCCTTATTTCAAGTGATTACATGGCAGGTGAGTAGTTTTTATGTTGATATACCTAAAGCATTGTGGGAGCTGAGTGCTCTCTGGTTACTAATTGATAAGAATGTTTTAAGGGGTAAACCTCTCCATCGATCATTACTAATCGGCTTATGCATTGGCGCCTCATTAGCTACCAAACAATTTTCTCTTCTCTTACTGCCGTTATTCATGGCTTTATATATTGGTAGTGACTACTTTATGAAGCAAAAGAAGCTGTTGTTAACGGTGGCGTTAGGTATGATGGCTGTCTTTATGCCGCTCTATCTACGCAGCTGGTACTATAGTGGTTCACCATTTTTTATGGTTGATACGCACGTCTCAAATATAATTCAAACTGATCATCAACAAACTCTAGTTGAGTACTTGATTGTTCGCACGCTACTCTTACCAACTGCACCCTACGAGTTACTAGCGGCAAGAGATTACGTCTCAATTATTCCGGTAGTGTTGTTACCGCTGACAATGCTTTTTCTCTTTAGGAGGCAAAGAAATACTTCGATCATATACCTGACAATCTTCACCGTATGGCAACTGATGATATGGTGGTTCGTGCCCCCACCTTCTACAAGGTACGCATTAGCCGGCTTCATTACTTTGGTAGTACTAACGACAGCGGCCGCTTCGTACTGGTATCAACAAAAAAAGGAGCTGAGAGCTCCGATAGTACTGGTACTGATGATCGGGATTTTATGGGCGGTACTTCCAAGGTTAGTGGTGGCCAATCGCTCATTGAGTTTTATACTTGGTCATCAAACAAAACAAGAATATATTGAGTTGTTGTATGACGGTATGATTGACCACCATCTAAAATCTTGGCATTCACTGTAAAGTGAAGTTATTTTTTCTTTGACTTTGACTTGACCGTTTTCTTGGCAGTCTTCTTTGCTACTTTAGCAACTACTTTTTTAACCGTCACTTTGCGGGCTGCTGGCTTACTAGCAACCTTACTCACTTTTTTAGCAGCAGCTTTGACTTGCTTAACTACCTTAGGTGCTTGCTTTGCAACCTTTTTTTCTACAGCTTTGACTTTGGTCGCGGCTTTTTTTACTACTTTGCCAGTTTTAGTTCTGTTTTCCTTTTTGGAGAAAAACCATGCAGCAGCGCCGGCAGTCGCTAATGCAGCAGTTGTGAGG
>JALYRS010000078.1 GCA_030855135.1 bacterium
GTATTGGCGACGAGGGTTTGAAGACCAACAATTTCAGCAGCTGGAGTACCTGAAGTACCTGCACCGTTGAAGATGTCATCATTCAAACGCTCTTTTAGTGATTGCTCAGCCTGTTGAATTTTTGCTTTCAACAACTTTTTGACTGCAAATTCACCACTGTTTAACAGTTCATCAGTCTTTGACAATGCAACGCCTGATTCATAGTGTGCCCATGTAAATTGAGCTGCATCGATACCTTCTTGGTATGGGTTGTTGACTGGTGAAGTACCTGAATAGGTGCTTACAGAAGTACTCAGACCGGTCAAAACAGGAACGACGATCTCGCGACCACCATCTTCTGTTGTAATCATGTCGTGCTCTTCCATAATGTTCGTCACTACGCATTGACGTGTAACGTTGTCCGCAAGTGTCTTGCGATAGTTCTGCATCGTTAATGCAGCGAGTTGGCCTAAGTTAGGCATAATTTCTTTCTAGTCTTGCAATGCGCTCAACGCTTGATTCATCGCATCATCGATTGATGATGAAACAGCTGAAGTCTTTGCGACTCCGCTTCTCGCACCGAGTGGGGCAAGTTTCTTTGCTTGACTCAGCGCTTCTTGCGTCTTTTGCTTTGCTTGACGTTCAAAATGTTGTTGTTGATACTGTTCAAAAGCTTTCACAAGCTCTTGAGTGTGTTGCGGAACGCTAAACCCCTGTAATGTTCTGTACTCATCAACGTAGTCATCTTTGAGTGCATCTAATTTGCTTCCGACGAAAATCCGCATGGTTTCGTCATACGCAGGTGACTCTGAATTGAGTCGCTCGTCGGCACTTTCAAACTCAAACAGTGCGTGGCTTGCCAACTGTTCTTCGTTTTGCATGACCTGCTGTTCTTGGAACTGTGCAATTTGTTGTTGCATCTGTTCATTCATGAACTGCGTGTACTGCTCAAGTGACCAGTTTGGATCTGGCTGTAGCGCGTGTGTCTGCTGTACGGTCTCTTGTGGACGCTGTACGCTGTGCTGACTCATGCCCTGCTGCATCTGTTCAAACTGAGCGGCTTTCTCTTCCATCTGCTTGCGCTGTGCTGCTAATGCTTGGGTCTTTCTGGTGTAATCACCAAGAAGCGACTTGTGCATCGATTGCAACTCAGGACTGAGCGTCGATGGGTCAATCCGTGTGTAGGTCTCTTCTTGTTGAGGTTTTTGAGTCTGTTGAGGTGCTTCAGTTGCCTGAGTCTCTGTGACTTCCTCCTGAGAAGAATCTGTTGATAAAGAACTCACTGCGCCATCTAGCGCGGTGTCGAGGTTTGGTGTCTCTTCCATGAGGTGCACCTTTCGTAAAATACAGATTCACTCGGGTGAGTGGTGATCTGAACTCAGCCTAGATCCCCAAGGGGAAAAAGGTTTACTTTCTCGAGAGAATGGTGTAAAATATATGTGTGAAGAAAAACTTTATTATTGTTGCGCTATTTATCTTTTGGGCATGGTTTGTTCTTGGGTACCTCAAAGTAGATAAAATGGCGTATGAATACTCTAAAGAAGCGGTTATTGCAAAAGACGAACTTGAACAACTAAAAGCATCAAATCGTTGTAATTTAGATGGATGGGATGCTACCGAATCTGCCCATCCGGCAACACCTTCTGCAACCCCACTACAAAAGTAACCTCTTGTGCACAGGTCGTACACTCTGCGAGTCGTTTAGCAGCGTCTTTCAGTATTAGTGTGTGTTTTCCAGGTGGGCAGAACTGAGCGACAACTTTCAACTCATGTATCTGCAGGCTACGATCGCCGGTATCTTCATTGACGTGATCTTGCCACAACCCTTCACCTGATACTTTTTTCCAACTCATGACGTCCCTTGCGCTTGGCTATAGGGTGAGGACTGTACGGCTGCTTGGTCTGATGCTGGCTCAATATCACCTGATGATTGTGCGGTCTCATTCATGTCTTGCTGTGGTACGACACTTCCCGAATCATCAACGACGTAGGTTTGACCATCAGAACCAGAGAGTTGAACCCCTGGCTTGAGGCCTGAGGGCTTGATATAGCGATCAGTGTTTTTGACATCAAAGCCATCTCTGAATACGAGGTCTTTGAGGAGTGAAGCACGATCGACGATTGGATCATCTTTCACTTTGTCGTAGAGAGCAATTGACTGTTGGCGTTGGACGTCTTTGTTGTTGGTATTTGTCTCCATGACGATGGTCAGGTCAGTATCAAAGTCAATTTGCGCAAAGGCTTCTTTATTCAGCGTCACCGGTACAACCTCACCATTTTCATCAGTGATCTTAATGATCTTGTCATCACCCCAATAGAGCTGACAGAACTTAAACAGCTTGATAACGGTTGATTTGAGAAATTCACCGTACTGCTCACGCGCTTGATTCACCCGTCGTTCTGTAGACTCGACAACCTGCGTCTGGCCTGTGGCTGTTTGAAGTACTTTTGATGTTTGTGTCTTTGAAAAGTCCACCATACCGGAATTTGTTTGTGACTGTTCGTTATTCGTGGCAATCATTGACTCAACCACCCCATTTGAAGATGGTGGAGTCATCCACTGTGGCATCTGATTGGTGTATGTAATGATTCTGTAGTTTCTGTCGAGCAGTGCTTTATCATCTGCTGTTTTATCTGTTGAACTGATAGCGAGTTTGGGGAAGGCGAATAAGTCCGCATATCGAATCCGTTGCCCCATCCGAATAGAATCTTGTTTCTGATTTTCCTTTAATACTTCACCAAGACCAAAGCCGAAGTACTCGTCTTCACTCGCAAAGAACCTCCCAAA
>JALYRS010000043.1 GCA_030855135.1 bacterium
CCCTACACCAGATCCAGGCCCAGGTGATCCAGGTACTCAGTACGCCTGTGCCCCAGACGGTATCTGCAATGTCTATGAAGATCCGGTAGATGCAGGCTGTCCTCATACATTTGTTAACTCCAACTGTAACAACGCCTGTGGCATACTTAGTAATCGCTGTATTCAATAGGAAGTCCTCATTATGACATTTCAACAAAAGAGACAAAATGCAGGCTTTACTCTGGTAGAAATCTTGATTGTGATGGTGATCATTGGTATTTTGGCCTCTCTCTCGATCGGCAGCTTTCAATCATCACAACAAAAAGCTCGTGATACACGACGTAAAGGTGATATCAATGCAATCACTACCGCACTGGAAGTGTATCGTAACGATACGGGGGCGTATCCGTTGAACTCCAGTGCGAATAAAATCATGGGCTGTGGTGCGGCCACAGAGTGTGACTGGGGTGAGATATTTCAAGACAGCAATGACACCATTTATATGGCTCAGCTGCCCACTGATCCTCGTAGCAGCCAGCAGTATGTGTATCTGTCTGACGGATCGTATTTCCAGCTCTATGCTCGTTTTGAAAATACCGAAGATAGAGCAGTGCCGAAAAGCGGCGAGGACCCCATGGTGTATGGCACACTTGACTGTGGTGCTGCACTCTGCAACTACGGTATCTCCAGCACAAACACTACGCCAGAAACAAATAACGCATTAGTTACCGAGGAGTAAGTATGAAAAAAAGACCGTCATGTAACTCAAAAAATGGCTTTACTCTCGTAGAGCTTTTAGTAGTGATGGCGATTATTGGGATCTTAGCAGCTGTTTTACTGAGCAATTTTGTGGGCATTAGAGAGAGGGCGGCAGACACAAGCTATAAAAATGATATGCGCCAGCTCAAGACAGCCCTACGAATTTACTATAATGATTTTCAGCGCTATCCTGATTCTAGTGGTGGTGTAATTCAGGGTTGTACTGATGGCACTGCTGCCTGCGCAGGCAGTTTCTCTGCCAATGGTACGTCATACATGAATGAATTACCGGTGGGAGTAGGGTACTACTCAGATGGTGGTGAGGGTTTCTTACTAACAGTGCCCTTAACCAATGCTTCAGATGCCGATATCGTAGCCAGCCAAACTCGCTGCGACGTGGCCAATCGCAGTTACTACACTGCCGTAGTAACCGATCTCGATTACTTCGTCTGTGAAGATTAATTTATATTCAAACCTTCAGGTACGATAATAGTGTGCTGCCATCGCTAGCGGCAGCTTACTAGCCCCAACTACTGTTGTACCAGGCAGCATTACTGACAAAAGGATTAAAGACAGAGATGAGCGCACCAAAGGAGATAAATACCCGAAATTTATTCTGGTTCTTTCTGCGAGCAACTTTGGCGGTTAAACGACAAAATAAACTCATGTAGCTGTTTCATTCCAGAGGAAATTTGAGAGGTGAGCCAACCCAAATTTAATATTAAGGCGAGCCAGTAGTAGGACCGAACCGGAGTGAAGCAGCATTGTTCATAATCTGTAGTACCTGCGAAGTAGAGAGGGCGTAGGTATAGACCCGAACATCATCAATTTGACCATTAAAGAATTGAGCAGCTCCATTTCTACTGCCAATGTGTACCGGCACAGCATTGACACTACTGGTAGTAATACTCGTACCAGTGCCAGAAAGTGAGCCCAGTTGTTTGCCATCCATATAGAGCTTGACCCCAGCGCCGGATCCAGAGCCATCATACGTTGCCACTAGATGATGCCAGTTTCCATCGTAGTAGTTACTGTTCTGCGGGAAGTTGACTTCAACACAGTTGCCAGTAGTACAGTACGTATTTACTAGCTGGAAATAGATGTATCCGCTGCCACCCGTTTGTAAGTTCCAGCCGGAGAATGGCGCTGAGCTGGCTTGTTTTGAAACGATAGTCATCCCAGAATTTGTAGTGGTTTTTATCCAGGCAGCTACAGACATCGGTTGATTGTACTCGAAGTCAAGAAAATCAGTACCTAAAACAGTGTCATTGGTACCATCAAATCCCAAGCTACCATTAAATTTCCCGATGGTACCGTCATCCCACATCTGAGTGGTGACTCCGCTACCACAAGTTCCGGTAGCAGTATTACCACTGCCACCAGGCGTGATGGTGCCATTATAGCCATTGCCACTAGAGTCATAGGCTGTGGCGCCTGTGCATTCGTCTAGTTTCCACCAGCCCGCTGGACCGCCACGGTTGTAGTCGTAGGCAACTTGGGCTGGGGTGCGGGCGTAGTCATAGAATTTAACGTCATCCAGGTAACCATTAAAGTGCTCTCCTGAAGCATTACCTTGTCCCAGTACTACCGTGCTAAACGACAGTGTCTGGTCGTTGGTGCCTGAGGTGACCAGTCGACCATTGATGTAAGCAGCATAAGCACCAGCTGCGGTATAGCTGACGGAGACATGTGTCCAGACATTGTTGGTAAGATTAGTGCCATCGGGGGCAGTAAAGATATTCACAGCACCTTGCTTAAGAAGTTGTATTTTGTTGGTACTACTTTCTAAACGTAGTTGGTAGCCGTTACCAGAAGTTTGACCAATAATAGTTCTAGCGTTTGTGGTAGAGCTCGATTTTACCCAAGCGCTAATAGTAAATGTTTGTGTATTAAGTGTGCTACCACTACCTACAGTAACTAAATCACCTGTACCGTCAAAAAAGAGCGCACCACCTACCTTACCAGGAGCCCAAACAGCATTAGTGATCGTACCAGTGTTACTGTTTCCAGAAATGTCATTAGTAGTACTACCGGTATTTTCATCAAGATTCCAGTAACCAACTGGAGGGTTTCCCGCACCATCGCTGAGCTGGGTTGCTTCAATGGCAGCACCAGTGCCTGCATTTAATGCAGAGCCAGCGTTCATGTCGATGAGGACTTCACTGGGGGTGAGGGCAGCAGTATATGCTTTCACTTCATCAATCGTGCCGGTAAATCTCGAGGTAGCACCAGTGTATTGAGCCCCGATGACAAATGGTTGTGTACTGCTTGGTGCAGCAAATGTTTCGGCAAAACTCAAGACTTCGGTGCCATCAATATATACTTTGGTAGTAGTCCCATTATTGGTAGCGACTACGTGATGCCACACGTTATCGTTGTACGCTTGTGCGGTGGAGGCATGACTACCACTACTCCCATCAAAGAAGGCTGTGACCTTTCCCGCCACACTATTAAAGTTTATATAGATACCATGATATCCCTCGTTGGAAACCAGTAATGCTTCTGATGTAGCATTGGTTTTAAACCACAAGCTATAGCTGCCTTGACTGGACAGACCGTTAAGGGCGTCGTTGGCGGTTTTAACATAATCGCCTCCGTCAAAACTGAGACAACCGTTTACTTTGCAGTCAGTACCAGTTTTCCAGGTTGGGTCATCAGTTGAGGCAGAAGTATTGGCACCAAAAGTACCACCCATTCCGCTACCAAAGCCGCGGCTATTGGCAGTTTGTCCTTGTTGTTCATCGAGACCCCAGTAAGCAATCTCTGAACTAATCGGTGAACCACCCAGTGGATGTCCAGCGTTCATGTCTTTCACAATTTCACCAGGAGTACGGGCGTAGTTGTAGAGTCTCAGATCATCTAACTGACCGGTGAAGAAGCCACCCCCGGCTCCAAACACTGTTGCAAGATAAGGTACCGCACTGACAGTAGTGGTTGAAGCTGTGGTAGTAAATTCAACTTTATCGTCAACATACATAACGATAGTGCTCCCGCTACCGGTGACACTGGCATAATGCCAATTGCCGTCAGCGATGTTCGTAGTACCTTCGGTACACCCACCATTAATACAGGTCCTAATGTGTCCGTTGATAGTGGCGAGTAGGTGATCGTTAGCACTCATTGAGAAAATCTTTGAGTCCGCTGTAGAAGTAGTTTTAATCCAAGCACTCATAGAAAAAGTAGTTTCATTAACACTACGACTTGGAAGCAAAATGTAGTCATTAGTGCCGTCAAATGTTAATGCTGAGCCGTACTTACCGGGTACCCAAGTAGGTCCGTTGGTTAGTGTGCCGGTGTTGCTGTTGCTCGTAGCATCAGTTGCTCTAGTGCCAATATTCTCATCAAATTTCCAGTGTCCTACTAAGCCAGCATCTACAGTGGGAGTGCCGCCATTACTAGCTGCGCCAATACCACTTTCGTTGTTTTGTGTCTGGACAGTACTGACACTAAAAAAAGTCAAAGGACTACTCTGGTTGTTATACTCGGTGGCAATCCAGTCAGCGCTTCGGACTATGTTGCTAACTCTAACCTCATCGATCTTACCGTTAGTATAGTTATTAGCACCTCCAGTACCTGTATCATAACCAATCTGAAAAGGATCAGTGGTAGTGCCAGGAGTCCCTGTAGTTACCTCAGAAGCTGTCAGCTGACCATTAACATAAATCAGTTTGTTAGCCCCGTCATAGACACCCACGACATGGTCCCAAGAGCCCATGGAGAGATTAACAATACCGTATAAGCTTGTGTCTGATACGCCACTAAGGAACCAACGCACTTGATTAGGGCCACCATCTGTTGAATCTGTTACTTCAAAAAACCAACCAGCGGTGCCACCATATTTACCTGCTATTGTCGAAGCACTCCCTGCTGAGTCAGCCGTCCGATTAATCCAACCTGAAACTGTAAAAGCACTGGAGGCATTTAGCGCACTTTGGTTGCCCGCTCCTATATAGTCGTTGGAACCATCAAAGTCGAGCGAGCCGTTAACTTTTCCAGCTACTTGATCACCACTCGTCATGGTGCCATTACTGGTGCCATCAAAGTTATTGCTGGTAGAGTCTTGCATTTGGGGGGCAGAACCGGCTGGATTTTCAGCAAGATGCCAAACACCTTTGAAGTTACTGTCCCAAACTGCAGTGATATTTTGTTGATTGCTGGCTCCTGAATTTCCGTAGTACAAATATAAGATGGTATTTGCAGTTACACTCAAAGTGGGTACTTCAACCCAGGCTACTAGAACCCCAGTAGTACTGTTGTAACTTTCAATTTCATGATCTAACTTGGTGGTACCATCAGAAGACGTAAACATAATATCGTCACCATCCGCTTGAGCATGAGCTAAGACATCTGGATCTGTAATTGAGACTAAGACCGGAAAATTACTCAAATTAGAGCTTCCTGAAACTTTAGTATTCCCAATAGTCATTGCTTTTCGATAGCCCCAACTTGAGTTGTACCAAGCAGCCTGTGATTGCTCTGGGAAAAAAGTCCGAAAGATAAAAGCTGGGATTAAGAAAAATACTAAAGCACCCACTAAAAACAACACATTGCGCCGCATAGTGGGTGAGAGGCGTCTCATAGGTAAAGCTAGTTTATTTATTTTACGTAGTCTCATTTTTTTACTGTACAATCCACCAGTTAAAGGCAGTATCTTGAGTCACTGCAGTATCAAAGCCGACAGTAAATGAAGCTTCATTTACCTGTGTTAATGGGTTGTCAGCTGTCTGAGCTTTGACGTACAACACTTTGTTACCGGTTGAACCAATCGGAGTGACATAGATTAATGATTCATCTGTCACTAAGTTTGAGTTAATAGTAATTGCATTGGTCAAGGCTTTGACGGTAGCTTTACCAGAACTCTTGGTGGTGGTTGGTGAAGCACTGCTTGTGGCTGTTAAGTCTTCTTTACCGATGCCCACACCACCTGCGAATTGAGCAGCACCTTCGGCTGAGATGGTAGCCACTGGTGTACCAAGCTCATTGATGATCTCAAAGCGAGATTTCTTAATCTCAGCTGAGTCGGTGGCAGCTCCTGCAACTTGTACCTGGAATGGGTTACCAAAGTCTGTTGGTTTGACTAAGTTAGTGAGCAGTGTCTCAGCTTGGACAGCGCCTGCCACGTTTAGGTTTCCGGTAATAGTTACAGTACCAGTTTCATCCAAAGTCATCAAGCCGGCTAAGATACTCACACTACCTCTACCTGAAGGCTGGATGGCCAGATGACTGAGTGATGGATCGGTAGGATTGATGTACTCTAAGACGCCATCTTGAATGCGTGTGCCGTGACCAATTAAGAGTGTTTCACCAATACCAAGTGTTTGTGCTACATAGGCATTACCATTTACCTCAAAGTAGTTATTGATGAAGAGGGCGGCTGCGCCGAGGGTGACGTCATCTTGAGATAAGTTGAGCTCAGCTAGTGATTTATTAACTGTGCCACTGCCGGAAGCAATTGCAGGTGGTAGATCAACAATGTTGTAGAGTGATGAGAGATCAGCGGCTGAAGTAGCTTGTGGCACTTGACCTAGCAATTGAGAGAGCAGTGAAGGCTCAGTTAGAGCAGTAGCAACTTTGTCTTGGAAGTTATAAATATCGTCTGCGTATAAAGTACCTGAGATAGTTGCAGTTACGATCTCAGCTGTACGGGCTTTGAGCTTGTCTAACTCAGCCATCTGTGTCTCTAAGGTAGCGATGCGAGCTGACTGAGCTGTGATTTGGCCACTGAAGGTAGCGGTGCCGCTAACGGAAGCGTCTCGAGTAGTCACAGTGTCGGTGATTAAGCTTCCTAGTCGAGTGACGCCACTAAAGGTGGCATTTCCGTCACCATCAATACTGGCCACTATCTCTGATTGGTCATTTACTACTTTAAGCTGGCCGGCTGTGCCATCAGTCTGAGAAGATTCAAGGTTGAGTGTGATGTCGTCACCAGAGAGTGGTGAGATGAGATCAGTTGCGACTTGCTGTGAACGTAGGTTAGAAGTGATGATTTTTTCAAAAGTAGCCAGACCACCTCGAATGTTAGCAACTAAACCTTCAGATGCGATCAAGACTCTGTCTACAATACTGCCATTAGCTAAGGTTACTTGATAGTTGTCTCCAACTGTTTGATTAAGGTTGGCAGAAGATAAGTTGCCAAGTGAGTCAATGCTATTTCCGCTGAAGTAGAAAGAGTTTACAAAGACCATCACTCGATCAGTATTGCCTGGACTCCACGATTCTAAAGCTCGACCAATGACCCAAGCTGCACCGGTAGCTTTTTCAGCTTGGCCGGCTACTGCAGATGCCATCAAGAGGTCACCTGGTTGAATAGCGGCTGAGTTTGGATTCATCTTTACTGGTACACGACCGGCTAAGGCTACTGCCGCAGAGCTTCCATTATCTGTACCCAAGACAATACCTGGATCAGTAGTAACGATACCAAAAACTCTCTGACCTTCATCTTTAGTAGCTTTCTTAACTACCACTGGCTGAGCTGAGTCAATACTAACCACGTCGCCTGCTTCCACGGCTTCAGAAGCAGGGAAGTACTCAGCAATGTCAGCCCCATCACCATCAGATAAGTTAGCACCTGCATCAATCCATCCAAGCAGGAACCAATCAGTGCCGTCGTAGAAAAACTGAATCGAGTCACCAGCGTTAATAACAGTTAAATCTGTGCTTCCACATTTCAGATTAGAACCGGTACAGTCGAAGTCAGTAAACGCATCATTAACTTCAATAAAGATGACTTGACCAGGTGAGCCGTTGGTGAAGTTAGTGATCAATTTAGTTGACGAAACGTTGGCAGTAATAAAATTATTACCGGCTGTCACGGATGGTGTAGTTCCCACAGGTAAAGTTTGTTGCGTGCCAAAACCAAACTTTCCGTCAACTAGTGTGGCACCTGTGCCGTAGGTCTTAAGTGTTAAGTTATTATTTTCAAAGCTCTCACCAGATTCAATGGTCAATGGACCGTATGACTTGAGATAGCTAGCAGTCTGATTAGTCATTACGATGTCATAAGCTATTGAGACATCACCAGCACCAGTGAACTCATGTGGCAAGTTAGAGCTGATTTTTGTTGAGGTAACTGCGAAGCGAGCACTTGATGTAGCACTTGAGCCGACTAAGAAGTCTAAGGTGTCGTTAATTGGTGAGATGGCCCCTAAGGAAATTCTCCAGTTAGAACCGCCGCCACAAGTACTCCAGGTTGGAGAACCGCCACCGGCTGATGTCAAACATTGACCTGCAGTACCAACAGTTGTTTGAGCTACTGTGCCTGAGCCATTGGTGAAGAGTAAGCCACCGTTGGCAGCAAAGGCAGAGAAAGTAATGGTACCGGATGATGACAAACCAGTCAGGCCAGAAGCTACACCAGCTCCGCTAATATCCCAAGTATTGCTGTTGATAACCACATTGTTAGAGTTACCACCCAAAGTAACAGTACTAGTAGTAGTGCCAGTGCCGATGTTAACTGCGTTATTAGAGGAGGCATTGAGGTTGATTACTCCGCCGGAACTAGTAAGTACACCTGTGTTGGTGATACCTGTAGCCGCAACGATGGCACCAGAGGAGTCGACTTGGAACTGTGAAGTAGAACCAACTGATAGTAGTGAAGCTGGTGCTACATTACCAATACCGACACTGCCTGCTACAACCAGGGAAGTACCGGTAGCGGCTGGGTCTAAGAAGTAGTTAGCATTGGCCCCATCAGCAAACTTTTGACCGTGAACTGTACCATCATTGGCAACACG
>JALYRS010000044.1 GCA_030855135.1 bacterium
GTAAAGAACTGTTACAAAGCTCGACTGGCTATCTTTTCGTTGAGCATTTTTACGAGCTCGCTGACACCGAGTAAACCTTGATCTTGGTTGCCGCGCTGCCGGACAGCCACGCTCTTAGCCTCAACTTCTTGCTTACCGATGACTAACATATACGGCACTTTCTCTTTTTCGGCCTTGCGAATGCGTTTTTGCATACTTTCTGCCTGGTTCCAGTTCTCAACCCTAATACCAGCAGCTTGCAGCTGCGCAAGTACTTCTTGGGCATACTCATCTTGCTCGGAAGTAATGGGAATCACTACTGCCTGCACTGGCGCCAGCCACAGTGGAAATGCACCCGCAAAGTGCTCAATTAATAAGCCCATAAAGCGCTCTGGTGAGCCCAAAATCGCCCGATGAATCATCACTGGCATCTTTGCCTGGCCGTCTTGGTCAATGTACTCTAGGCCAAAGCGTTCTGGCTGAATAAAATCAAGCTGGATGGTGGAAATTTGCCACTCTCTGCCTAGAGCATCTACGGCAATGAAATCCATTTTTGGACCATAAATGGCGGCTTCTCCCTCGGCACGTTGGTACTCTACTCCCAATTTAGAGACGATTTTTTCTAAAGTACTTTGAGCTCGCTCCCATACTTCAGGCGAACCTAGGTACTTTTCTTTATTCTCAGGATCCCAGAGTGATAAGCGAATCCAGTACTTCATGCCAAAGGCATTAATTGCTTGTTTTATAATTTCTGCGACATTGATAAACTCAGCCTCAATTTGGTCTTCTCGGCAGAAACAGTGACCATCATCTTGAGAAAAAGCTCTCAAGCGACTCAAGCCTGATAACTCACCGGGCTTCTCATCTCGGTACAGGTTAGCATTATCACTGTAGCGCAGTGGCAGATCTCGATAGCTACGCTGAGCGCTGGCGTAGATCTGGGCGTGCATGGGACAGTTCATCGGTTTTAAAAAAAATTCTTCATCACTATAATTCGAGGTAACCCTAAACATGTCATCTTTATACTTATCGTAATGGCCCGAAACTTTAAACAGCTCTGCTCTGGTTAACTGTGGTGTCCACACTTCTTGATAGCCAATAGCGCTCTGCAGAGAGCCGACGAATTCCTGGAGTAGCTTTCTAATCAGTGCTCCTTTGTAGGTGAATAAAGGTAGGCCTGATCCAACTAAATCAGAAAAAACGAACAAATCTAGTTCTCTACCAAGTTTACGATGATCACGCTTCCGAGCCTCTTCTTGCTGCAGCAAGTATGCTTCGAGCCCTTCTTTGGAAGGAAAGACCGTACCGTAGATTCGGGTCAGCATCTGATTCTTCTCATCCCCTCGCCAATAGGCTCCTGCAATGGAGAGTAACTTGAAGTGTTTAAGCTCCTCTGCTGGGTTCTCTACGTGTCCGCCTCGACATAGATCGGAGAACTCACCGGCTTTATAGAAAGTGATTTTCTCGCCTTTTCCGGCAAATTGTTCGATCAGCTCTTGTTTATATTGATTATCTAGATACTCGGCTTTGGCTGCCTCTGCACTCATCTCTAGGCGCTCAAAACCTTTCCATGACTTGAGAATTTGGCGCATTTTATTCTCAATTTGGGCGAAATCAGCTTCGGATTTTGACTCACTAAACTCGAAGTCGTAATAGAAGCCATTCTCGATAGCCGGGCCAATGGTTCGTTTGGTATCTGGCCATAACTCCATCACGGCGGCTGCCAGTAAGTGAGCTGCTGAGTGGCGTAAATGGTCTAGTTGTTCTTGATCTGCTTGTATATTTGACATAGGTCCTTTAAGTACTGATATTGTAGGTCGTTTGCCCTGATTGGGCGATAACTAAAAAACCTCCCTACTGAGGGAGGCTGTGAGTACGATCTAAGCACTACAGACTACACCCCAGCAGGGATGGTAGTTGTGGTGGTAGTGGTGCATCGATGACAAAACATTTGTAGCGATAGTGTAGCACAAACGTCAATTAGTCCCATAACATTGATTTTAAGCCCTTTTCTTGGTATAATGGAGGTTGAATCAACTGATGCTTTTTTGGGGTTTATCCCTGGAAACAGCGTTGGTTGAGGCCCTTTAATTTGCTGAAAATACGAAATGAGGATAGAGTGAGTAACGGACTTGTCGAGCTCGACTCGGTATTTGCCTTTAAGCAGAGGCGAGTTGGAGTAATAGGCTTTAGCAAGCAACTCTTTGACACTGAGTTGGCTGAAGCAGCCATCGTTGCTGAAATCATTAAGGTAACCAAAGAGTTTCCCGACCTGGAACTGGTCATTGTCTCGGGTTACACCAATATGGGTGTACCAGAGATCGCTCACGAGTTGGCAAATCGCTACGGTCTTCGGACTGTGGGCATTGCCTGCTCAAAGGCGCTCTCAGGTTTTAAAGCCAGAGAATTTGACCTTTGCAAAGTTGATTATTCAATCATCGTCGGCGACGAATGGGGCAAAGAATCCCCAACTCTCTTTCGATACTGCCACCAGTTCATTAGAGTTGGAGGCGGCAATCAGGCTCATGAAGAAGCAGCGGCCATCAAGGCTATCAACAAACCGATCACCGAGTACAACCTCCCCGCTCTTTCCTCGTAACATCAGCTCTTCGACAAAAACCCCTAGTCATTTGACCTGGGGTTTTTCTTTGTCTTTCGCTCAACCGCCTTCCAGCTTTGCTACTCAGCTGGCTATCAACCGTCTGCCTGCTATTCACGCAAACCTACCGCCTACCTGCTACTCACACAAAACAGCAGTCCTCCTGCAAACCTCAAGATCTATGCTATAATTCCCTATTGATCCACAGACAGCGCGCCTGCTGAGTGCCCCGCACTAAGCCGTAAGCCACGCCGAGGACCGAGAACTTTGTTTTTCAGCCTATTCATTTACCAAATAAATAGACTGCTCTACTCTCTCTTTCTTCAAGTCTGGATCTCCAGACTTTTTTTATGACTATTTCCGGCGTAGCCGGCTGACAGCTGTCAGAGAACTAACAAGAAAGGCCCTATGCCAAATAAACACAACTTAGAACAAATTGAGATCTTAAAAGAAAAATTACAACGCGCTAAAAGCGTGGCTGTAGTCGAGTACGAAGGTACCACTGTTAATGATCAGGTGAAGCTCCGCTCTGAACTTAAAAAAGTGGGTGGCGAAATTTTTGTCACTAAAAATACCTTGATCGACATTGCTGCTGGTCGCGGCAAACTGCGAGAGTCTCTCGATGGCATGAATGCTTTGGTCTTCTCATTTGAAGACGAAGTCTCTGCTCTCAAGCAGCTCTTTGCCTTCCAAAAAGAAACCGAGAAGTTAACTATCAAACAAGGCTTAATGGCTGACAAGGTTTTAAGCATTGAAGAAGTAGCTAACTTGAGTCAGTTACCAGGCAAAGATCAGCTCATTGCTACCTTGATCTCTCGACTTCAAGGTCCAGCATATGGTTTGGTCAATGTTTTGAACGCTGGCCCACGCAACTTGGTATATGCCCTGAAAGCTATTGCTGACAAGCAAGGTGGCTCAGAGGCAGCGTAATTAATAAGTAGTACTAAAAGAAAGGACCACATATGACAGAAGAAACTAAACAACTCTCTGATAAGGTTCAAAAAATTGTAGACTCAGTCAAAGTATTATCTTTGATGGAAGTCTCTGAGCTCGTAAAAGCTCTCGAAGATGAATTTGGCGTCAGTGCTGCCGCTCCCATGATGATGGCAGGCGCTCCAGCTGCCGGTGCAGCCGCTGCTCCAGTAGAAGAGCAAACTGAATTCACCGTCGTGATCAAAGACTCAGGTGCAAATAAAATTGCTGCAATTAAAGCAGTCAGAACCCTTAAACCAGAATTAGGTTTAGGTGAAGCTAAAGCTTTCGTCGAGAAGTTACCAGCAACCGTCTTAGAAAATGCTAAGAAGGAAGATGCTGACAACGCTAAGAAAGTCTTAGAAGAAGCTGGTTGTGTAGTTGAACTCAAGTAAGAGAGTTGTTTACACAATAAAGAAACCCCGGTCGCAAGGCCGGGGTTTTTGGTTATTCTCGAGATAAATGAAGCATGCGTTGGGTTTCTCCCCCTACATCACCAATAGGAAGTCCCTGCTCTGCCGCCGCTTCTTCAATTAATTGAGCCATCGTCCCAATTAATTCTACGAACACTTTACCCCCTCCTTCAATTCCTCCTAAAGCCAGGAGCGACTCTATTTCCAGCGTTTCCAGCTGTTGATAGGTCAATAGATCTAGCTGAGGTCGAATCTGCTCACAGAGGGTTCTGGGTATGGACATGAGTATAAGTATAGCAGAGTTTTCTAACTCAAGGCAATAAAAAGTTATTCACAGTTAAATAAATATAGGATGTGCATAAAATAACTATAAGATGCTTTGGTGAAAGACTTTGCACAACTACTTACTTGAGTCACTGGCGTCGTAATTCACCACTTGACCCAGTTGAGCCCACTCTGCTAGTGTTGAGATCAGAATTGATTTGCTTTGATTGGGTAGTTAAGTAAGTAAGGCCAATTAAAGCTGCTATCGTACCAAAATTACCGCTGACAAGAGCTCACTATAGGATATAGAGAACTTGACTCAGCAAAGGACACTACATATGACAGACCAGTCACCCTCTACTTCAGATCAAAATACGAGCGCCGCGCAAGCTGCTGCTTTAGAAGATAAAAAAACTGGCCGAGCAGATGATGCAAACAAGCTTGATATTAATAACTTGCCCGATCTCCTAACTGTTAGAGAGGTTGCTGATCTGCTCCGAGTATCCCCCTTAACTATTAAGCGCTGGGGTAAGCGAGGAAAACTACCAGCTATCCGTATAAATTCACGCGGTGATCGCCGATATAAAAAGGAAGCCGTGCTTTGGCTCCTAGGTGTTAGCCCTGGTGAGGACGAGTAACTCGTTCTTTGAGCACCAACCAGATAAAAATGGGTAAGCGCAGCTGACGCTTCCAGCGCCAAGGCTGAGTAAGCAATCGATATAACCATTCTAAGCCGAAATTTCGTATTACTTGAGGTGCGCGCCGAGATTTACCGGTCAGAACATCAAGCGTACCACCGACGGCCATGGCTATCTTACAGTCATTTTCCTCAAGTAGTCCCTGGTGATCGATGATCCATTTTTCTTGCCATGGAGCCCCAAACGCTAGCAGCACAATACTTGGCTTCTTACGCTCAATCATTTTTTTCACCTGAGCCTCTTCATCTGGTGTGGGACTCTTCACTGCACTATAGCCAGGCGTCCACCAGATAGAAATCTCTTTCCCTTCCACCAAACACTTGACTTGGGTGTCTTCTCCCTCACCTCGCACTTGATAGTCACGGCCGCCAATAACTAAAACTGCATACCGCTTATCATCAGCCAAGGAAATTAATCTTGAAGCCACATCTATACCAGTGATTCTTTCTTTGATGGGCGGCTCAGAGCACAGTACTCGAGAAGCCCAGAGTATTCCCACTCCATCAGGCAGTAAGATATCAGCTTGAGTTAGGTTTTCGGAAAAATCTCGGTCTTGAGAAGCCTGCACCAGCTGTTCTGGGTTGGGTGTGAAGATTTTAAGCAGTTTACTTGAGGTATTTAGGTGGTTTTCTAGGGTGGCTAGCACTTCATTCTTACCTCTGCCAAAAAAGGATAAATGCCAAAAAGTATTTGATCCATCAATCTTTTCCATATATTTTCCTCTTAAAATCGTTATCGTACCAGGCGAAGATCACCTGAATGTTCTGTATGAATTTTAACAGTCGTTGTCACGACTCTGATCATCTTTTCATAAAAGCTGCTTAAAAGACATCAGCTTTTTTGCTAACTACGCATTAGATATGCTTCACTTCGTATTGTATATGGGTCATCACAGAGTAGAAGACAAAAACCGAATCTAGACCGAATAATCAAGCCATTAGACACCCAAATCAGCTCATGCATACACATTTCTACTCTTTGCAAATATCCTTCTTTTTTAATCTTATTGAATAGTTATTGTCTTGATAATTACGCACTCCATTGGTATTTATTCAACTTTACCCTACCCCCCTCAAATAATATGCCCTCAGCCCGCAGCTTTTTGAGCTGACCATACTCCTCACCAAACAAATTTCCCTCGGCTAACGTCCCATTTGAGCGAACGACGCGGTGACAAGGATACTTAGCCGCTAGCGGAGAGATCCGAAGTATCCGGCCCACGTGTCGAGGATTCTTGAGCTGGGCTAGCTGGGCAATTTGTTTATAGGTGGCAACTTTACCTCTGGGAATTTGTTCAACTATTGCCAAGACTCTGGTGGTAGCAAGATCTAGGGCTGAAGAATTGGCTAACATAGCTCTATAATAGCCTTATTATGACGCTTTCTCAGCTTCGACAGCAGCATCCTCGGCTGGTTTATCAAGAGGCTACCTGGAAATGTACTTCGGCAGGTCTGCAGCTAGATTTTACCTTTCTGCTTGAGCCAGATCTTGTCTTCACTCCTACTCTGGTGCTGCCAGATGTGACTGAAGCCCATATCGAAGCCTTGGACGCTCGAGTGCTTGATACATTAGTCTTTCAAGTCGGAATGGCTGAGCTCTTTAGCTACTGGAAAACAGCTTGCCCCCCAGAAATTGTGATTGCGGCAGGTGATTTAACAGCTGATCAAGTTGATTTTTGGCAGAATCTCCTGATTCAAGGCATGGGAGAGTTCTTTTTTACCAATGAGATCGACTTCACTGCTGCCGAGTTTGTAAAGTGGGTCACCGTTAGCCCTAAAAATACTCTGCCTCAGACAATAAATGAGCCTATTTTCGGCTCAGAGCTCCCCCGCAGCATCTTTATTCCCCTCGGTGGTGGTAAAGACTCAATTGTGACTCTAAAACTGCTACAACAACTGCAAGATTCACTAGGATTGAGTCAATTACAGTTGGCTACTCTCAACCTCAACCCCACCCTAGCAGCCAAAGAAGTTGCCCAGAGCAGTCTCTTACCAAACGTTACCCTTCATCGACATATAGATCCGTTACTGCTAGAGCTCAACCAGCAGGGCTATCTGAATGGGCATACGCCTTTTTCCGCCCTTATGGCTTTCATCTCTGTATTGGCTGCCTGGGTATATGGCTATGAGGCCATTGCCGTCTCTAATGAGCAAAGCTCCAACGAAGGTAATGTTATCTTCCATGGCCATGAGATCAATCATCAGTACTCAAAAAGTTATGATTTTGAAACGAAATTTCAGCGCTATATCTCACACATTTCGCCACAGCTCCCGTACTACTTCTCGTTTGTGCGGCCACTCTATGAACTCGAGATTGCCGGCCTCTTTGCCGCTGTTACTCAAGAAACACCAGAGCTACAGCTCACCTTCCGCAGCTGTAATCGAGGCAGCAAGGCTAATCTCTGGTGCGGTGAGTGCTCAAAGTGTCTCTTTGCCGCATTAATTCTCACGCCCTCTCTTGGCTCTGCCAGAGTCACGGAAATGTTTGGTCAAGATATCCTTGATAATGAGTCGCTCCTCCCAATTGCCCTCGAGCTACTTGGTAAAGCTAAGCAGAAGCCTCTGGACTGTGTCGGGACTCATGAGGAAAGTGTGGTGGCTACTTGGCTTTGTCTACAGAAGTATCGAAGCGAAAACAAAGATTTACCAGCCTTGTTACGCCTACTTGATGACTCAGTACTCAAACAAGAAGCTCAGTTACCTCAAAGAGCGATAGCAATTTTGGAGTTCTGGAGTGATCAGCACAGTCTACCGGATACCCTGACAAAGTATCTACGTCACCAATTAGAGAGCACAAAGTCACTATATCAATATATATAGAGATGTATCAAACTATAAAACAATATATGTTTTCTCACGACTCCACCTACTCACCTTTCACCTTAGAACACTTGCGTCAAAGTCATATTGTCATCGTCGGTTTTGGCAAAGAGGGCGCATCTACTTATTCATTCTTACAAGCATATATAGAGCCAAAAAGTATTGTGATCTTCGATGAGCAGCCTGAAGTAGCTGCCAAGTTTGGGGAAGATGGCTACAGCAATCCTCGAGAATTACTCAAAAAAGTCTCTACTCTTACTCAGATTGTGGTCATAA
The DNA here is from genome assembly GCA_030855135.1 of bacterium. Taxonomy (GTDB): domain Bacteria; phylum Patescibacteriota; class Microgenomatia; order UBA1400; family PJMF01; genus JALYRS01. The sequence goes on from JALYRS010000044.1 coordinate 8,021, forward strand.
AGACCCCCGGGATTCCCCTTTCCCACCCCGTCATGCAAAACCTAGCTAAGTATGAACTCACTTCCAACACTCAGCTCAGCTTTGATCTCTGGGAAACCAAGGCCTTTAAACAGCTCAGCGGTACAGGCATCACCAGTATTGGCGTCACCGGTACCAAGGGTAAGAGCACTACTGCATCAGTAATTCACCATGTACTAGCAGAGAGCGGTTTGTTTTCTCGACTGGCCGGCAATATTGGAGTACCAGCGCTTGATGTATTGGCCGAGTTACTTTCTGTATCGCCAGATACACTTCCAGAAAGGATGCAGTTGGTACTCGAGCTCTCGGCGCACCAGCTAGCCGAGCTAAGA
>JALYRS010000008.1:0-8288 GCA_030855135.1 bacterium
ATACCAAGCGAGGAATATTCGCTCCTCGCCTAGTGTTCCTTTTCTCCAGCGGCGGAGGTTGGCAAGAGCAACTGGTACTGAGATCACCAGTGTTGCTACCGTGGTAAGGAAGACCCAGTAGGTGTTGTAAATAACCTCTAGTGTCTTGGAAAGGTCAAAGTTCAACCCTCTTGAATCGATTGAGCCCATGGCCCGCTGAATCTGCACCCAAGTATTCTGGATGAAGACATCTCCATAGCTAGCAGCCATTACGACAGCGTATATACTGCAGACGACAGTTGCGGCTGATATCACAAGGAGGTGTTTGCGCCATTCGCTTGGTTGCAGCACTATCAGGATTATCGGCACTGCCAGGATATGTATGCCTGTATGTTTGTAGACAATACTCCAGCCGATGAGCAATCCAGATATGATTTGCCACTTCCGTTCTTTCTTGCTTTGGGAGAAGAAGTAGCTAACCATGGCAATAGTGACCCAGAACATTTGGGTGTTTTCGATCAGGTTTAGACGGTTTGTATAGATTAACCAGCCATCTGTAACCATCAGCAGCAATACCAAGAGTGCCACTCGCCGATTAACCACCTTCCACGCCAGTACGAATACCATTGCGTAGGTTGCTAGTGAAAACGCTGCACTCATTATTCTCAGAGTGGTAATATCATCTGAGCCGGTGATACCTAACCAACCCGCCCGAACAAGAAAATCAATCGGGGGGTGATAGATATACACATGGTCAGGATCAAAACCTTCTGATCTGAGACTAGGGTACCCTGTTACCAGAGTGTTTCTAGCTATCTGATAGTAGACGGTTTCGTCCCATTCTAGTCCAGGACGAATGTCTATCTCATGCAACCGCATTATGCCGGCTGTGAGAAATATCAGCACGAATGCTGTCCAGTAGAGTCGATTACTCCACTTCATCTTTTTCTCCCATTAGTGTGCTTGAAAGTAGCGTTTGTCGAATTGCTGAGTCTCACGTGGTTTCAAGACGATGTTGCTGAAGTGCCATGAAAACGTGAGGATCAGAACAATGGTGAAAAGGGGAATCACAAAACCTGCGGGATCCCATTTTGCTTTACGCAAGTTCATGAATCCCAGCACACTATATCCCAGAATTCCGAGTAACAGCGTCTGAGCTAAACCGAAGTGAAGAGCACTGAAAATGCTCATAATCATTCCCATCAGCAGTACTGCCCAGATGAGAATGACCTGTATCTTCCGACGCTGTCCAAACGGACAGCCTGGGTATTGCTGTAACATGATAGCGGCACTCTGCCCTGAACGGCTGATCTGCCGACGGTATTCTTTCCAGTTCAGGCGATGTTTGTGATAACCGATCACCTGATCAGTCAACAAGATGTCGTACCCCGCACTTACCACCAGCCACGACAACAGGTAGTCATCGTACGTACTGGCAATACTGGAGAACTCCACCGCAAAATCAGCTTCTATAGCTGCGAAGACTTCACGCTTCATTGCCAAAGCCGTGGTCACGGGCAAGCTTTCGGTGTGACCGAAGTTTGCTTTGTTCAACACTGCTTGGTGCGGAAAGCTAGGACAGTTCATGATCAATGCATGATCATGCACCTTGGAGATGAGATGTTGTTGTTGGTCTGGCCAGTCTGGCGAGATGCCAGCGACAACTGACACAGCTGCAACATCCATAAGCCTGAGTGCGTTTTCGATTGAGTGTTTCTCAATCAGTGCTTTGGAATCGGCAAAGAATATAACCGACCCCACACTGGCTCGAGCACCCTCACGTCTTTTCCATTGCGCATCACGAGTGAAGACACTAGGAACGTTCACCTTCAGGAACCGTACGGTTGTAGGAACTGTTTCCAGTCCCAAGCTTGTGTTGTCGTTAGGGCCAACAACGATGATGATTTCATCAGGTAGTCTCGTCTGCGACTGCAGCGAGTTAATTGTCAAAGCGATAGTGTCTTTGGCATCCAGGGCCGGGATAACAACTGATACTGTAGCCACTTTTCACAGACCTCCTTGGGTCATTCTGTTTTTAAGCACCGGTGTAGCTTCCACCTGAAAGGGGAAGTAATACCGTTTGAAGAGTGAGAACAAATGGCGGAAGTAGGAGAGGCCCACCCTGAAGTTGGCCTTTGACTCTCCACCTAAGCGGTCCTCAAATCGAATCGGTAACTCAGCAATACTCATCGCTTTCGAGAAGAGCATTACTTCGAGTGAGATCTTCCAGCCAATCGGCAGGATCTTCTCCAGGAGGAGGAGATCTTTTCTAACTAAAAACATGCCGGTTAAGGGGTCAGTGATCTCAAGCAGACGGGCAGGGAAAATTAGTCTGGGCAACCAGCGAAGTCCCACAGAAAACAAGTAGCGGCCCCAGCCATCAAGGCCTCCGGCACCACCATTGTCCTTGTAGCGGGTCGACATGATCAACTCCAGACCGTTTGTTAAGCCCAGATCAATCATTTGCCGGACTGCTTGCGGAGGATGTTGTCCATCCGCGTCCATCAACTGTACATACTTCCCTTGAGCATTATGCATCCCCAGAAGAATAGCGGTTCCGAGGCCGCTTCTCTCTTCGACAGCGCGGTGAATGTACTTCACCCAGCAGTGTTGCTGGCTGAGTTGCTGCAGTATCTCCGGTGTTTTGTCAGTGCTGTCATCAATGACGAGCACGTCCCAGTTCCAGGGTGACCCAACCATTGCTTGCTCAAGTAGAGACAAGAGCGTGGTGATAACACCCGCTTCATTCCGAGTAGGAATGACAATCGTCACATCAGAAACATATTCAGTACTTTTGGGAGCCATGATCCACTCCTTTAGTGGTATACGGCGATCTTTTTTGCAAAGACCCAACGGTCAGAGGTAACAAAATTGAAAATGGAAGCCAACAGGATGGTTACTGCATAGGCGATCGGATAGCCCACTGTACCCTCAATTACAGCAAACAAAATTTGACAGATGAGAGCAATTGCAATCCGGGTACTATGAAACCTTAACCATTTCCCCCACCAACTTCCAGCTGCACCTGACCAGGTCAAGTTAGCATTGAAGATAAAGTTAAGTTGAAGGGAAATAACTGATTGCAGAAAGTAGCTCAAGTTCTTGTCCACCTGGAGCAAGTCAATAAAGACAAACATCTCCAGTAAACCTAAACCGGCCACTGATGCTCCGATAACCGAGAAGGATACGATTTTTCTAATCGACTCTGTAGTCAATTACTTCTCCATTTCTCTAACGCAAGATGTTAAAGAGCTTGTTCATTTACTTTAAGTAAATTAAACAAACCAAGTGTGATACTACCACAACCTTAAATAAATTTCTATAAGACGTATTTATCTAGTATAGATTCATGATAAGATGTTGCTGAAATATATTGAAATGGTTGTTAAGATACGAATGAGAGCGTGAGATTTCTAACTACTTCTTGTTAATAAGACAAATTTGTTTAACTTTGTATCCTCCGTAAGTGCCATTATGAATAAGTACCTTACGAAAAGGCCTTATGAAAAACCTCACAGATCCAGTTGCAAATTCTAAAACTATTGGTTTCCTGTACATCATTTTAGGTGTACTTACCCTTTTAGGTGCCTTTAGTGACCCTATGCATGCCTTATTCGGAGTAGTTTATTTAGTTACGGGATGGGTTTGAGAAACTTGAAAATTTGGGCAGTGTACTTATTAGGTGCATTCGCAGTAATAACTTTAGCTCAAGATGTGTATTACTACTCACAAGGTTTTGAACTTTCAATCTTATCACTTGTCATAGGCGTAGTAGGATTAGCACTGGCATAATGGTTTTACTCCGCACGTAGGAGATTTAAAAAATAATTTAAAGATGTTACTGTGATTTTACCTTGATTCTCCCCTCCGGGTATTAGCCACGTTGCTTTGCAACTTGGCGGCAGAACTCAAAGAGCTTTCTTCTAACCGTGCAATCAAAGCATAAAAAACCACCTATCGGTGATTTTTCTACGTTGTGACCCTATCTGGATTCGAACTAGGTTCTATCTTGATGTTTTAATGTTGGCAGCTTTCAGTTTCTGAAGCTAAAACCCTTAGTCACTTTGGAGGTGAATCTTGGGCAATATTATTGACGACCTGTTTGGAACCAATCAGAGTCATACGAAGTGTCCGCGAAAAGTACGTATGACAAGCATACCAGCGAGAACCGAAGTCCGGGATCGAAAAACTGAACACTAAGAGCAATCAGCAAAAAACTTTAAAAAAGCAAGAAGTATCTCTCTTGTTTGTGCTTGAGCATGGATCTCTTTGGAATAAGTACAAGTCAATCACGAACTGTAGGCTGTAAAAAACATCAGTTTATATTCCTCATCTTGTTACTTACAAATTGAAATACTTAATATACTCGTATATAATGGCTGCCGCCATGAATTCATGATACCCAATAACGGGAATTGGGAGTTTATGGCAAGCAACTGTCAGCTCTAGTGAAAGGATAAATCACAATGAGCTACAGGCACGAGTGGAATACGTCCGAGCTGAAGCGTTTTGATGACGCGTGTGGTAGTAATGGAGCGAACCTCGCCGAGAGTGAGAAGGATCGTTTCAGCACCTACTATCACGATCAACCAGACCGCGAACGCATGAGCTTCCGTGCCATCGTCGACATGGCGAACGACTGGAAGCGGGACAACGGTGGTGGATTCCGACGAAGCGACCGTCGGTAACGCCATTATGCACTCAACTGGCCGTCATCTTCGGGTGCCGGCCTTTCTTTTTTCACTGGTATACAATAAAGAGTATGCCAAACCAAAAAAACTTAACAGTTGAGATTCTTCAAACAATTACTAAAGCCAGTTTAAATCAAAATGTCTGGCAAGTTACAGATAGCATAGGTTCCTCCTTCAAGCTGGAAGTAGGTACAAAGGTCGAAAAAGAACGAGGTGAATTTCATTTTTGGATTTATTCTGCACATTGGTGGTTACAGCAAGGCAAAAACAAAGAATTCAACGATATTGTAAACAGTGAAAGCAATCCAGAGAAGATCAAAACAGAAATCAAAATTTTGAAAGGTCAAAAAATACTTCACATCGAATATAACAAGGAACTGGCTGCCACAATATTTGATTTTGAAAATGATTTATTTTTAAGGATTGCTCCATACGGTTTTGATTCGACAAGGAAGCAATGGCAACTTTTTACGCCAACAGAAATATTTTCGGTTAATTCCAACGGAACGTATTCCACTCAAGATTTGAATAAATAATGCTCTGATTAACTTTCATAAACTCTTATAAGGTAACCCCATCCGGATTTACCCTCCGGGTATTAGCCACGCGCTTCGGGATCAATATATCACCAAACAATGCAATCTCGCTTGGCGGCACGAACTATGCTTCGCAAGTGCAAACCGACTACGAGATTAAAACGAAAAAAGAGCCAGACAGCTCTTTTTTGTTGTGTGACCCCATCCGGATTCGAACCGGAGTTACCAGGATGAGAACCTGGCGTCCTAGGCCTCTGGACGATGGGGCCAGGGGTAAGTGGCAAATAATGACCTTGTATGCTACTTAGCGGGCAAATATACCTGGTAAAGTGATTGTCAGATTATACAAATCAATTGCAGTTGTCACAACTACTTGTTATACTTCGCTTAGTAGCAACCTACCAGGAGCTCTCATGTCTACCTTGACCAACCGTTTGACCGATGACCAAGCCTTATCATTTATAGCAAAACTAGAAGATCTTTTTTCATCACTACCTAAATTACCTCAAGGACTAATTGATTTCTTAGTCAAGATTGCTCCATACTTAGCGCTATTAAGTGCGATTTTGAGTATTATTGCGGGACCAATCTTAGGTATCTTTGGGACATTGGCTTCCCTCTTATCACTTAGTCCTCTGTTCTTAGTGGTGACCCTGGTGGTGGTTGTGGTCACAATTGTGTCGGCAATTTTAAATTTTATGGCTTACAAGCCACTGTTAAATCGTGAGTTAACCGGGTGGATCTACTTATTCTGGGTAGAAATTCTTACTATCGTCATGATGCTACTCCAGATCTTAGTCGGTCAAACAACTTTGATCAGCCTAGTATTAGCATTGTTCTGGCTCTATGTGCTGTTTCAGATGAAGCCGGCCTACACCTCTATGGTTCAAGATGGGATCATTGAGTCAAAAAAGAAAAAGAACTAAGCTGAGGGTAATAGTATTTGCTAACAACCCGGCTGAGGCCGGGTTTTTGGCGTTTAGACAAATTGTGAGTACAATAGATCTATGAACAAGTTCGGCCTAGTTATCACTGTTGTGCTGGCGATAAGTCTGATTGCTGGTAGTACCTGGTGGATCATTACCAAGCGTAATGGCGAGTTTATCTCTCCCTTGTCTGTGTTGACTGAAGAGACACCAAAACAGTTACCACTACTGGCCTTCAACATTCCCAACTTAGCCCTCCGGCAGTACCAAGCCTCTTCCATTGTAGTGGAGAGCGTCATTACCGAAGAAGACAACTTCACCGGTTATCTATTCTCCTACCGGACTCTCAACAAACGGATGACTGGCATGCTCAACGTGCCGAAGATGGAAGATCCTGCTACTCCAGTACCGGCCATTGTGATGCTGCGTGGTTTCGCACCTTTATCGAGCTACACCACGGGGGTAGGAACAAGAAATGGTGGCCGTTACTACGCCAACAATGGCTATGTTACCCTAGCTCCTGATTTCTTTGGCTATGGTGACAGTGATGCCGAGCCAGAAGACTCGTGGCAAGCACGATTTGAAAAGCCCATTAATGTAATTGAGCTGATGCGCAGCATTGAGAATCAAACAATTACCATCCCAGCCTCACTTTCTCCAAGTAAAGTAACTCAAGATATTAAGATCTCGAGCTACGGTTTATGGGGACATAGTAACGGAGGCCAAATTGCTTTAACCGTACTAGAAGTAACTCAGCAACCCATCCCCACCACCCTCTGGGCACCAGTAACTGCTCCATTTCCCTACTCAGTTTTATTCTTTACCGATGAAAATGAAGATGAAGGAAAAGGCATGCGTAAGTGGTTATCTATCTTTGAGCGCGACTATGATGTCTTCGACTTTACCCTGACTAAGCATCTTGACAAGCTAACTGCCCCAATTCAGCTACATCACGGCACAGCTGATGAAGCAGCACTCAAAAGTTGGAGTGATGATTTTGCTGGCAAAATCAGAGCAGAAAATCTGCAGCGAGAGAAAGCATTAGCACTTTACGATGAGAAAGTAGCTGCTGGTACGCCAGCCGCTGAAGTACAACAACCGCAGCCACCAATCCAGCTAAACTACTATAGCTATCCTGGAGCCGACCATAATTTACAGCCTGGCTGGGATACGGTGGTAGCTCGAGACGTGACTTTTTTTGATCAATATCTAAGGCCAGGTACTCCCTAACTCTTTATTGCATAATCTTAATTATTCTCTAGAATGAGGCACATCGCCCGCATAAGAGGATATTCTGATGAAAAAAACCACCAGACCCTTGGCCCGTTACTCATGGAGAAAACAGAGCTAGAGGGGGGGTGATCGAATATCTCTTTGCTGATTAACTTTCGCGGTTAACTCAGCGGCTTATTGGAGCGATGCAGAGAGCCGACTATGAGGATAGTCGGCTTTTTTTCTACTTACAGCTGACTACAACAACTCCGGCTGGGCAGGTGTCTCATCCACATCATCATCAGCAGATTCAATTGCTTCAGCCAGCAGTGTTCCTTGACTTAATTTGTTTATCTTGCCAATTCGCTTTTCCATTTGTCGAACTCTAGTGCCCGTCAGCTCATCATAGTCGCTGCGCAGCGTATCTAAACTTCGTCCATACTTATCAAACTTGGTTTTGAAGACACTCCACTCTTTGCCGAACTCGTCTACCGCCTTGACTACTTCTTTCAGGCGATCTCCGATCATAAAGTTGCGGTAACTCTCCATTACTGTCCGGGCTACTATTAAAAAGGTAAATGGCGAGACAATAATCACTCGCTTGGCTAGTGCTTGGTCAATTAAAGTGGGTAACTGCTGATTAATAAAAGAGAAAATCATCTCGTTCGGCACAAACAAAATGGCATAGTCCAGTGTATTCTCACTGGGATTGATATACTCAGCGACTTTGTCTATTTTGACCTTCACATCACTGGCAAATTGCTTAAGGTGAAGTTCTTTGGCAGCTTTGGTATCAGCGTTTGCCATTTTCTGAATAGCAGCGTAGGGAAACTTAACGTCTACAGGCACGACTCGGTTATTTGGCAGCAGCAAAGTTATATCAGGTTTGAGCTGGCCTTCAATTTGTTTAAGTTGACGTCTGTAATGAATTCCTTCAATCAAAC
>JALYRS010000008.1:8298-27134 GCA_030855135.1 bacterium
ATTATCCGCTCACCCCACTCACCACGTTGCTGATTATTTGACAAAACCTTGGCCAGCTCCTGAGTAGAGACACTCAACTGTTGCGTTAACTCACGGTGAGAATCTAAGGTAGTTCGCAGCTCAGTGAACTTCTGATTTCTATCTTGTTCAAGTAGTCGGATCTCGTCCTGACGCTTTGCTAAATCTTGCTTAAGGTCACGAACTAAGGTCTCGATTGTCTGCTGCTTATTATTCAAATCAACTCTGATGCTTTCTCGTTCACTGCTTAATACCTGGCGGCTTTGCTCCATCAGCTGATTAGCAGTCAAACCAAAGATTTGATTAATCATCTGCTCCATTTGCTTGGGCTCCTGTGTGACAGCTTGAGTCTTTTTCAGCAAAAAATACAGGAGGCCAAAGCCTGCTACTAAAACCCCGACAATGATTAACGTATCCAGTTGCATATATTTTAAGTATACTGAAGTTCTAGCAAAGAAGCTATGAAAGCCCGTTCACGTCTCTCCTCCTCAACCCCTGATAGCCCTCATGAACCTCAACGTCGCGCCTCGCTGATTAAAAAACCAATGCTTTCTGAAGGTAAAAAACAAGCATACCTCAAGCATCTTACTTGGTTGATCTCGGCTATCTTTGGCTACCTACTAGTGGGCGGAATTTTACTTACAGTTCACCCCGCAGATATTGCCAACATCATATTCGCTAATAGTTTTCTGCTTTTTCAAGTAGTTTTTTTGATTAGTACTTTTTTTCTTGCAAGCTGGCTGTGGCTTAATTCTCGCCGAGGAATGCTAACTGCTGTCTATGTACAAGTTGTGATGTCGCTCTACTTACAGTCTGTTCAACTTACTTGGCTACTCTGCCTGGGCATTTTAGCTTCCTTTGTTATAATGGAGTTCTTGATTACTTCTATGCACCGATATGCAAACTTCCGCCAAACACCTCACCACCGAGTACGCACAAGCCATCGAACGCCAGCTCGACGCTCTACTGGCTGATATTCACTCAATCCCCGAGATGAGCCAGTTTCTGACGACTTTTTTGACACCGACGGAAAAATCTGTTTTTGCTAAGCGATTAGAAATTCTCTGGTTACTCAATCAAGGCATGTCATATGAAGCTATTAGCAAGCAACTTAAGGTTTCAAGTGCCACTATCTCAGCCGTAGCTGAAATGAAGAAGTTAAAAGGTATACAATTAGCCACAAAGAAGTTACAGTTCGCCCATTGGTACACCAAGCTGAGTCGAGCATTTAAAGCTCAATCCCCAGCACATGAAGAGGAGTCATGAAGGAAACATTTTTTATCACTACTGGAATTCCCTACGTCAATGCCAGACCACATCTGGGCCATGTTTTAGAGTGGTTTCAAGTAGATGCCTTAGCTCGATACCATACGTTACTTGGCGAAGAAGTACGCTTAACTACTGGAGCAGATGAGAATAGTCTTAAAAATGTTCAAGCCGCTGAGAAAGCAAAGAAACCACTTCAAGAGTGGCTCGATGAGTACGCCGCTATTTTTCAACAAACTTTTTCAGAACTAGGTATTGAAGTAACAGACTTCAGAAGGGGCAGTGATCAAAAACTACACTGGCCAGGGGTGCAAAAGCTATGGCAGCTTTGTGATGCTGCGGGCGATATTTATAAGAAAAGCTACCAAGGCCTCTACTGTATCGGCTGCGAGTCGTTTTACACGCCTGAAGAGTTGATTGACGGTAAATGCCCTGAGCACCTCACTACCCCAGAGCTGATTATGGAGGAGAATTATTTTTTTCGCCTCTCTAACTACCAAGATCGTCTGCAACACCTTATTGAATCAGATAAACTGCATATTGTGTCTGAGCAGTATAAACAAGAAATGCTCGGTTTCCTTAAACAAGGTCTGGAAGATTTTAGTATCTCTCGTTATGCTGAGCGTAGCCGCGGCACGGGAGTGCCAGTACCAAATGACACCACCCAAGTGATGTATGTTTGGTTTGATGCTTTAGCGATTTACATGACCGCCATCGGCTGGGGATACGATCAAAAACAGTGGGAAAAATTCTGGCCAGCTGATGTACATGTGATTGGCAAGGGCATTAACCGTTTTCACTCTATTTACTGGATAGCCATCTTACTCTCGGCACAACTACCCACACCAAAGATGATCTCAGTCCATGGGTATGTGACTGCTAATGGTCAGAAGATGAGCAAATCACTGGGCAATGTAATTGAGCCACTGGCACTGACAAAAGAGTATGGAGTAGAGCCGATTCGTTACTATCTCCTAAAGGAGATACCGGCTCACAGCGATGGTGACTTTAGTTTTGATCGTTTTCGGGAAGTCTACACCGCTGATTTGGCCAATGGTCTAGGCAATTTATGTAGCAGAGTGGCCAAGCTATGTGAAAAGTCTGAGCTGCTGACAGAGATCATTAAAAACTTTTCTTTTGATACCGAGTACTCGGCCTACTTTAAGTTATGTGAGACAGAGCTAGCTGCTAAGCACGTCTTAGCAATGATCGCAGCGGCTGATAAGTACTTAAGTGAAGAAAAACCCTGGACACAAACTGGCCACGAACAAGCAGCGACACTGCACGAAGCAGTACGTAGGATATTAAGTATTGCCTATCACCTCCAGCCATTTATGCCCCATACGGCTGAGACTATCTTGACGCATTTCAATCAAACAAATATCAAAAGTTTACCTCCACTCTTTCCAAGGCTGCCGGATGCTATTTGATTCCCATTGTCACTATAATTTGGAGCCAATTTACGCCAACTGGCACAAGCATTGGCAAAAAGCCCAAGCTTCAGGTGTAGCTGGAGCAATGGTCGTAGGTGCTGATCTACCTAGTAGTGTCTTGGCTGTTAAGCTGACGAATGTGCATCCTGAATTTAAAGCTTGCATTGGGATCCATCCCACAGAGTATCAGGAGTTTTTTGAGCGACCTACTTCACCCACGCTTGAGCAAGGACTGGCAGAACTCGATTCTCAGATGACTGAACTAGAAACATTGCTAAGCAGAAACAGAATCTCGGCAATCGGCGAAACGGGTTTGGATTTCTATCGATTGGATAGCAACAGTAGTATGGCTGACTCAGTCAAAAAGCTGCAGCACGCTGCATTTATCAGACATCTAAAACTGGCTGCTCTGTACTCATTACCAACCATTATTCACGTTCGCGACACTGGATTGGATGCTTACAATGAGATTCTGCAGCTACTTGAGGAAAACTTAGCTCCCAGTCAAACATTTGTCCTGCACTGCATTTCTGGAACTGCTTCATATCTAGATAAAGCACTCAAGCTAGGAGCATTCATAGGCGTCGCGGGCAATGTAACCTATAAAAATGCCGACAATATTCGCAGTCTGGTTAGAATGGTGCCCAAAGATCGGTTACTACTTGAAACAGACGCTCCATTTTTAGCACCGCACCCTCACCGCGGCTCACCCTGTGATCCGTGGATGATTAGCTTAACCGCTGAGTACTTAACTGAAGAAATGGGTATTAACGAAGAACAGATCTATCAAAATACGCAAAAAGTGTTTAAGCTGTAACACAATGATTAAGCGATATTTTCTCCGCCATCCCGTCCGCACACAGCGATTCTTAGAGATCTTACCTGGTTTCGTCTCATGGTCATTGATTTTGTTTCCTTTTTGGGGTTCATTCATCTTTCCGGTAGGTGTTGCTTATTATGTGATCGCCTTTTCTGTCTACTGGTTATATCGTTCCATAATCCTAGCGGTGCTCTCGGTGGCAGCACATCTTAAAATTAAAGCTGCTTCAAAATTTGACTGGATTGCAGATTTAAAACGACTTTTCCCGAAAGACTGGTCAAGCATTCATCATATTATTGTTATTCCGACGTACAAAGAACCAGTCGCAACTTTAGAACGCACATTTGATGCTTTAGCGAAACAATCATATCCGTTAAAGAATTTACACATTATGTTGTCTTTTGAGGAACGAGAGGGTGAGCCAGCCAAAGAAAAAGCTAAGATAATGGCCGAGCGCTATAAAAATGTCTTTGGCCATGTTTGGACTACGCATCACCCAGATATTGAAGGCGAGGTAAAAGGCAAATCATCCAATACCAGTTGGGGCGCACGCCAGGCTAAAAAGCAGTTAGTAGATAAAGAGAAGATCGACATTGAAAAAGTGACCATTTCTAGCGAAGATGCGGATGCCCTTTTCCATCACCACTACTTTGCTCATATCACGTACTCATTTTTGAAGAGTCCTCAACGTTTCAACACTATCTGGCAGGGTGGGATCGTTTTCTATAACAATATTTGGCGCGTACCATCACCGGTTCGTGTCATGGCAGCCGTTTTCTCTGTCACTCAGATGTATATTTTGATGCGTAAAGATCGTTTAGTTAACTTCTCTACTTACACCACTTCGTTGAAACATGTTGATGACATTGGCTACTGGGATACCGATGTCATTCCTGAGGACTACCGTCTGTTTTTCAAATCATACTTTGCCAAAAAGGGTAATTTTGAAGTGGAGCCTGTCTTTTTACCTATCTATGCCGATGCCGCTGAATCCACTGGCTTTTGGTCTACTATGGTAAATCAATATCAACAGCTACAGCGTTGGGCTTGGGGTGTGAGTGATGACGCGTATATCATTAGGCAGTATGTGGTGACTGAGGGTATTCCTTTTTGGGACAAAACAATTCGGGTCTTTAAAGTGATCGAGGACCACTTCTTATGGCCGGTCAACTGGTTTGCCATTACTATCTCTGCGATCTTGCCTCCGCTGCTCAATGAACAATTTAGTCGCACCATCTTAGGTAAAACTTTACCCCAGGTTACCTCTGCTTTATTAACAGCTTCGCTCATCTCCATGATTGTCATATTTATCATTGACGCTATCAATCGTCCGCCACGCCCCAATAAAAATAGTCTGATCTCAATGATCTTTCAACCATTGGAGTTTCTGATGCTGCCGATTATCGGCTTCTTTTTCTCGGCACTTCCAGGAATCGATGCCCATACCAGATTAATGCTAGGTAAGTACATTGAGTACAAAGTTACCGAAAAGGTCTAAACTTCGCTCTTTACCTAATAGCAAATCATCGCCATAATGAGATTCACTATGGTAAACCTGCTCCGCCGTTGTGACATTCATTTATCTCGTCATTGGCCCCTATTAGTAATTCTTTCTCTGCTAATTATTCTTCGAATTCCTTCCTTTTTTGAGCCCTACTGGTATGGTGATGAAGGTATCTATCTCACCCTCGGCAATGCAATGCGTCACGGTGAGCGACTGTATGCCGAGATTATTGATCATAAAACACCCATTATCTACTACTTAGCAATGACGCCGACACAGATGCAGTTTCGGATCTTGCTAGTAGCCTGGATGCTAGTAACTACTACTGCTTTCTATGCTGTCAGTCGTATGGTAATGCGCAACTCAGTCTTAGCAGTACTAACCACACTCCTGTTTATGATTGCCACTACTATTCCCATGTATGAAGGTCACTTGCCAAATGGTGAGTTGTTTGTGATGGGTTTTGTAATGGTAGCTGGCTGGTTATGGCTTAGATCGCCACTTGGCGCGTCATTGAGAAGTGAAAAATTTGCAACAATTACTAAAAATAATTTGGGCATACTGTCTCTACCAACAGCTGTGGGAAGTGTACTGTTTGGTTTAGCTGTCTTAACAAAAGTCCCAGCGTTGTTCGATGTAATCGCCTTCTTCAGCATCCTTTGGTTTAGTGCCTGGAGAACAGTTATTTTGAAGGTGTCATCTATCAAGGAAAAACTTGCCGGAACTCAGTCTTATATCAAAACTATCATCGGACTTGGTTTGCTCTTTCTGCTGCCCATCTTGCTCTCAATGGTCTACTTCATTGCTCGGGGATCCGGCCAAGCTTACTTAGATTACGGTTTGTTATATAACTTTCGCTATGCCGGCTCTTGGCAACCAGCATTTCCCGCTGAAATATACTCTATTCTCTTTAGCTTCATGGGCAAAACTGCTATATTAGCCGGCGGTTTACTGGGCTTAACGCTTGCCAGTCGATGGCTACAACCACGTTGGCAGTGGACTGCTGCCTGGTTCTTACTGGCTCTCTTTGCTTCTATACTCTCCAATCGCCCATATCCACATTACTTCCTGCAAGCAGTACCACCACTCTTTTTACTGATTGGCATTACGCTGGATTCAGTCCTTAAAATGCGCCAACAGTCCATCACCGTGGCCGTACAAGTTGCGCTAAGTGCTGTGGCAGTAGTTATGACTATCGGCACTATTCAGCTACTCGATGTCTATACCTACCCTACGGTAAAGTATTATCAACGCTGGGCCGACTTAATGACTGGCCGAATTGATATCATGACGTACCGTGATAGTTTCGATGGCTTGATGACCGATAACTACAAGGCCACTGAAATTATTACTCAAAGTAATAATCCCTATCTTTTCATCTGGGGCACCAACCCTGTGCTCTATGCCCAGACCAAAAAAGTACCAACGGGTAGATTTACCGTCTCGTTCCATATTAAAGACTTTAATGCGTATGAGGAAACGATGCAGTCTGTCCTTGATCGTGAACCCACCTTTATTGTAGTCATGAATAATGAAAAGACTGAGTTGCCGGGCCTGACTGAGTATCTAACAGAGTACTATGTCGCACACAGTAACTTTGATAACTTTACTGTCTGGATGAGACTGTAGTACGCTATAATAAAGCTATGAAAGTACGAGCTTCTGCCTGGCTAGTAGCCTTATTCAAAGTTCCCCGCTTTGCTAAAACACCTTTTTTACTTTCATTTCTTGCATCTGTATCAGTTGCGTTGGTGGTCTTAGTGTATTACTTTCGAATCCAACCTGAAATTCCTCTACTTTACTCCTTGGCCCGTCCCAGTCAGCACTTAGTGGCTAAAGAATGGCTTTTTTTATTTCCTATTCTCTCGCTGCTGATTAGTGTCAGCCACTTGATCATTATAAATACTGCCAGAACGTACAATAAACTAATGTTGTCACTTTTTTGTTGGATGACTGTGGTGATACAGATTATGCTTTGCCTAAGTTTAGCCCGGATACTAATAATAACTGTTTAACGTATGTTGTCATTTATCATCACTGCCATCATCGCTACGCTACTAACTCCAATAATAGTAAGGTGGTACACCAAACGTGGCTGGCTAGACAATCCAGAGGTCGATAAACACGTAAAAAAAACACATCAGCGACCAGTGCCCAGGGGCGGTGGAGTAGTCATTTTCATAGCAGTCCTGACAGCGGCTGCTTTTTTCCTGCGCTGGGATATACATTTATTCGCAATTATGGCCGGCGCTTTATTACTTACAGTCGTTGGATTTTTGGATGATATCTATGATCTTCACCCCTTGATCAGAATGGGTACAGGTCTTTTGGCTGCAGTTATTGTCGTTGGCTCCGGCATAGGGATCGCCTATGTCACTAATCCATTTAGTGGAGGGGTACTTCACTTAGATCAGCCACGACTTAACTTCATGTTTATGGGTGATGTAAGAAGTATATGGATTTTAGCTGACCTTTTTGCGGTATTGTTTATTATCTGGAACATGAACATCGTTAACTGGGCCAAGGGGGTGGACGGCCAGATGCCTGGCTTTGTCAGTATTGCTCTCATTTTTGTAGGTATCTTGTCTTTTAGCTTTATTGATGACCCAACGCAGTTTGATGCAGCTCACTTAGCGTTTATTGCTGCTGGAGCATTTGCCGGCCTGCTTGTCTGGAACTGGTATCCACAAAAGATCTTGCCTGGCTATGGAGCTGGTTCACTGGCAGGTTACTTTTTGGCAGTACTAGCGATAGTATCAGGCGCCAAGGTTGCTACTACGTTAATGGTTCTCGCCCTACCAACGGCAGACGCCATCTTCACCATTGGCAGACGAATCCTGGCCGGAAAATCACCATTTTGGGGAGACAGAGGACATCTACATCATAAATTGCTGGATGTTTTAGGCTGGGGTCGTCGGAGAATTGCTCTTTTTTACTGGACTGTTACACTGCTAATGGGCTTCTTATCACTGTATTTAAATTCATTAGGTAAGTTTATTGCGGTGGCATCAACCTTAATACTGGTATTCGCAGTTCTATTATGGTTTAGGTTGAAACAACGCAGTGAATCAGCGATAATCAAAGCATGACAACACCACGTCCGCTCCTCTATCACATTCTCAAATCAGCGCGACCACGTCAATGGATTAAGAACATTGCTTTATATGCTGCCTTGGTTTTTTCCGGTTTATTCTTCTCGATCAAAGCTGACGGCCAATCTTACTTTGAAGTCGTGACATTTGCATTTTTCATCTTCTGTCTATTAACTTCAGCAGTGTACCTAGTAAATGATATTATTGACGTCGAAGCAGATCGGCACCATCCTTTCAAGAAAAAGCGCCCCATTGCCTCCGGCGAGCTACCAGTGCCAATTGCGATCTTTACTGTCATTGTCTTACTCTGTTTAGTCTTCCTGTTCTCACTCTGGCTGCCAACTTTTTTCCAGTTATTGGTGCTGGCTTACTTCCTGCTACAACTCCTCTATGCCACTAAATTAAAACATATTGCTATTTTTGATGTGGCTTCAATTGCACTAGGTTTCTTGATTAGGATCTATGCAGGAGCTGTAGTAGTTGATCTACACATGAGTGTTTGGTTTTTACTGACTGTCATCTCAGCTTCTCTCTTCTTAGCGGTAGGTAAACGACAAAGTGAGCGAACTTTAATGCAAGGGAATCAGATCGGTGAAACGAGAAGTTCACTCAAGCAGTACAGTCAACGGTTACTTGACCAGTACACTGGCATGTTTGCCACGGCCACTTGGTTGACATATGCTCTCTTTACCTTTCAAAATGAGGTAATTAGACCCGATGCTCGATTTGCTGATCTCTATACGTTCCTACCTAGAACCTTACAATCTCAAAAGCTGTTAATGTTAACTTTACCGTTTGTGATTTTTGGAGTGATGCGTTACTTACAACTTGTCTACGAATCAAATCAGGGTGAGTCACCTGAACGCGTACTCCTTGGTGACAAGATGCTATTGACCACTGCCATCACCTTTGGGATTGCGGTCATGGTACTGATCTATATAGTAACCTAATGTATGTGGCACTGGCTCAAGACTCACCCTCAGCATCTCTTAGTAGCAATTCTACTGTTTGCCTTTTGCACCCGCATCTATAACTTAGGCACACCTTCAAGATACATTTTTGATGAGGTGTATCACGCTGTGACTGCCAAGCTGATAAGCCGCAACGATCCCGCTGCCTATGAGTGGTGGAATCCGGCACCTGAACCCAATACCGCTGTAGATTGGTTGCACCCACCGCTAGCTAAGTATACACAAGCAGCCTCAATGCTTGCCTTTGGCGAAAATGCCTTTGGTTGGAGATTTAGCTCCGCGGTGTTTGGAACATTAGTCATTCTAATGACTTATCTGCTAGCTAAGAGCTTGTTTAAAAATGAAGCACTGGCATTGGGAGCTGCCGGATTAGCATCGCTCGATGGCTTGTTATTAGTTCAGTCACGGATTGCGATGAATGACATTCATGTGACGTTCTTTATTCTGCTGACCCTGTGGTGTTATTTGGAGTATAGAGCCCGTGCGTTTTCTACAAAATGGCTGGTGCTAACTGGACTATCTGCTGGACTGGCAATTAGCTCAAAGTGGTCAGGCGCATTTGTGATCGGGATTGTGGCTGTTTTTGAAGGTGTTAGGTTATTGAGACAAAAACCATTACAGCTTAGCCGTAGTCTCATTGTGCAGACTGCCTTTAGTTTGTTTATCCTACCGGTTTTGCTGTATGTGCTCTCGTACTCACATATGTTCATACAAGGTAAAACATTGGTCTGTAACGAAGAAACACCTATTCAGGGTGAATGCTATTACGAGCGGTTTACCTGGCGAGACAATACTTGGTTCGAGGGGTATGTCTCACACTTCGTAGAGCTCCATCATCAAATTTGGTACTACCAAACTCATTTAGAGGCAACTCATGGCTACCAGTCCCGGCCAGGTCAATGGCTGTTAAATCT
Organism: bacterium; assembly: GCA_030855135.1. Classification (GTDB taxonomy): domain Bacteria; phylum Patescibacteriota; class Microgenomatia; order UBA1400; family PJMF01; genus JALYRS01. The sequence goes on from JALYRS010000008.1 coordinate 18,317, forward strand.
CCGACCGGTTTGGTATCACGTGGAGTATGCAGAGTCAGGTAAAATAGCCAACATTTATGCCTTTGGAAATCCATTACTCTTCTGGTTTGGTGTCGTCGCAGTCATCATGACTATCTTGTACTTGCTCGAGCACCTCAAGCATAGAACTGAAGCTAAATGGCCCTTAACCTTTCTGTTAGCTTCATACTTGGCTGTCTGGACACCTTGGCAACTATCACCTCGTATCATGTTCTTTTACCACTATACGCCAGCTGTGCCGCTCTTGAGTATTATCCTAGCGTACTGGTTACTACGACTTTGGAACTATCCGCATCCATCCAAAGTACCTAAGTCAGCAGCTGCCCTGATTGCTGGTGGCATTGTAGTTACATTTATACTTTGGTTACCTCACTGGGTGGGAATTCCTGTCACTAAAGCCTTTGCTGATCAGCTCTACTTTGCATTTAGTACTTGGAAGTAACTGTTAGATTGAGGTACTTAGAAAACTTAATTGGCGAATCTCAGTCATCACATCTTTGATCAACACTTTAAGCTCTTCCACATCTTCCTGCTCTAAGATGAAGGAACGAGAGATAAGTTTGCCGCTTTGCTTATCCGGTTCGATAAATTCAAACACTCCCTCCCTCACAATCGGCACAAAACTTTGGTCGAGTTCGGTTAGTAGCTTATAGAAGAGTAGTTGCCGTTTGTAACGGCCTCTGACTGATTCCGGTAATTGTTGTTCTCTTGGTGACAGCTCAGCTGAAACTGTTTTACCCTCAATCTCACCGGCTGTTCTTGCTTTACCAGTTTTGTAATCAATCACCCGTACCGTCTTAGCGGAAGTATCGATCCAATCAACACGATCAACTCTACCACTGAGGACGACATCACCCAGGATAGTTTTACTCCAGCCCGTACCAAAAGTACGTTCAACAAAAAGCGGCTTGAAGTCTTGGGTTAAGCATTGCTGATAGTATCGAGTTAGTACTTCCTGACCATACTTTAGTCTCAGCGCTAGCTCTTCCTCATGCAGCGCTTCTTTGCTTAGTGCCTCTTCAAAATGTGATAAGAACGTCTCAATCGGTGGTAAAGTACTATGCAGCTGATAATGATTAAATACTCGCTCCAGGGAGGTGTGCACCGCAGTCCCAAAGGCAAGCGTGGGCGACTTGGCTTCCGGTACCTGCAACAAGCACTTTAACTTAAACTCCTCTGGTGATCGAAGATAGGTATTCAGTGTCGTAGCTGAGAGGCGAAAATCAGTCACCAACGATGAGAAAAATGCTTTCTCTTCATTACTATGATTTCGAGTTGGTGCTGGCTCTAATAACTGAAGTAAGTGCTGATCTGCTTCTGCTACTGCTTGTGTGGCAATACTAGATGTATCGGCGCTTAAAAATGGTCTGACTTCTTCAATAAATAAGGAATTTACTACCGAGCGCGAACGATTCTCGGTAATAATTGTTTCAGGATATGAGATGGTCAGTTCTTTTTTTACGCGGGTGAGGGCAACATAGAATAAACGTCGTTCATCTTCATTTCGCTCCTTTTTCTCCATTTGTGAGTAGCGCAAGATGCTGCTTGGTAGTGGCAACAGTTCTCTCTTAGTCCCATTACCCCATTTGCCGTCGATACACTTGGCCAGAAAAACGTACTCCCACTCTTGTCCCTTGGCCTTGTGAACGGTCGATAGCTTGACAGCATTATGTGACACATTCAGATCTTCGGCTGAGATCGCTAACTTATGCTCCTGTAAAGTTGCTATCATCGCTAAAAAATCACTCAGTTGATACTCATGATCAGTGCTGCTAGCAGCTTTGACTTCTCTAAACAGTGAGTTAACCTGATTTAGTTTTTCAATCTTGGTGTCTTGCTTCATTAACCATGGTAAATAGCCACTTTCACTTAAAAGCAACTCAAACCAAGCTACAAAAGTGAGTTGAGAATCTTTGGTAGCCCAGGAAACAACTTGATCAACAAATAGTTTTACTTCAGTGAACTCAGCCTCGGTGGCATTCTTTACTACTGAGCTGGTGATAAATGCTTCATACCCTTGTTGAAGAATCTCAAACAGTGAGCACTTCGAGTGTTTCGCCACTCGCACGGCTTGCATCACAAGTAGTTTGGGCACTACCACCCATTCATACTGTAGTACTTCATATAACAAGCCTTCGTCTTCACCGTTGTCCTTAATAGAGCTAATTACTTTGAGTAAGGTAATGAACTGGCGGATGTGTTCAGCTTCTAAGACATTATCGCCACCATCAATTTCATAGGCAATACCCCATTTCTCGAGGGCCATAGCAATATCAGTCGCATCACCATTATTTCGATATAAAACAGCAATGGCTGATGGCTCAGCCCCCCCAGCAATCAGTGCTTGTATCTTTAAGGCAATATATATCGCTTCAATACTTTGTGAAGGAGCCGGAAAAACCTCAATTTTACCTATCTCATCCTTTACACTTTTCAGAGTTTGACTGAGACTCGTACTAAAAAGTTCATTGGTGGCAGTAGATGTATTCTCGCCAATTAATAACGCTGCCGCGTCATAGATTATTTGTGGTGAGCGATAGCCAGTATCAAGTGTGATGACGGTTGCCTGCTTATAACGAACGGTAAAGCTAAGCACATTTTCTAAAGAAGCACCTTGAAATCTATAGATTGCCTGATTAGGATCACCCACTACAAAGACGTTGGCTTGCTCTCCCCAGTACGAAGCGAGCAGGTCAACTACCTTATTTTGAGCCGAGTTGGTATCTTGATACTCATCAACCAAAAAGTACTGCAGGCGTTCCTGATACTCACTCAACAGATTTTCCTCGGCGCTGAAGGCCCCTACCACGAGCGAGATCATGTCGTCAAAATCATAGCGAGTACTCAGCTGAAGTTGCTCTTGATAGGCTTGGTATATTTTTTGTAACTCCGTATTTTTAGCAATCATCTTCTGGCGTTTACTTAGCTCAGTTTTCTTCAGTTCGTCCTGCTCTTGTTCCATCAACGACTGCTCTGCCTCAACGATGCCGTTGAAGTCGAGTGGAGAAATTCCTTCTTTTTTAAGGTCAGAAATTGCTTTAATCAGATCTTTGAGATAGAAGTATGGAGCGTTAATTGGCCGTAAGGTTGATAACTCCAATGAATCAATGACGCTCTCTAAAATGGCGAATCGTTCTAGCTCGGTCAGTGGCTGGCTTTCTCTATCTAAGGGAAAGTACTCAGGATGAGAATTAATGACTTCGGTACAGAATGAGTGAAAAGTATGAATCTGGACATAGTAACCGGTCTTTCCGATCATGCTTACCAGTCGCTGCTTCATATTTTTAGCAGCTGACTCAGTGAATGTAAGCGCCAGTACTGAGCTGGGGTTAGTGTCAGTACTCCGTAGAATATGGGCTATTCGCGCAGCTAGCACCTGTGTTTTACCCGTACCTGGTCCAGCCAGCACCATTACCGGCCCGTCAATCGTTTCTACCGCCAACCTCTGAGCTGGATTTAACTGAGTTAAGATTTGTTCAAATGAAGTACTAGGCATGAGCGATCTGGCTCATCTTACCGACTAAAGAGAGCAATCACAATACCAATTATGATTGCCAGAATCAATAAGCTACTCAAGCCAGCAAATGCCAAGATGCCCAGAACTGAGAGAATCCATAAAAAGAAAATGACACCCGCAATTTCTCGAATGGGACTAGGTAATACTCCCAACACCGCCATAATAATGAAGAACATCAACAAGTTAAGTAGGGTGATCGTCTGACCATTGAGCACAAATAGGGTAAGATCAGGCAGTGCAAGACCAGTTACATCAAGGTAACCCAATAACCACAAAATAATTAAAATAACGAGTAGTCCTGTAAGCATATACTTACTATAATAGCTATTATTAAGAATGATGCAACAAGAAAATTGTAAGAATTAGAGTAGGGACTCTTGTGCGCCTGGATTCTGGTTCTCTGGGCGATCTTCTAGCTCCTCATTCAGTGATCCAGGTAACTCTAAAGCTGGAATAACCGGTAGTGATGTTAAGCCTATTCCTTGGATATCTCCGTATAGGCCAGCTGTATTTGTAATCACTCGCTCAATTTCTTGCGATCGTTTGCGCCACATCTTCTCCATAGCACGACGCTCAATTGCTAAGTCTTGTTGCATTTGATCAAAAGCGGTCACAATTGACTCAATTCTATTCTTAAACTGAGTCCCAGATAAATATTGGTACAGGTACTCCATTTTCTGGTCACGACCCACCACCGAACTCTTAACTTTGGCTAGTTCTAACAGATGATAACGAAGTGTAGTGACTAACGGCACGACATATTGAGAATCTAACACCCATACCCCATTCTTGATGCCAAAGCCTTTAATTTCATCTGGCAGCACTTTACTAACCAGCAAACAAACATCGGCCTGTGCAATGCCTTGATCTTGCTTGAGTTTCGTCACCCAGTCATTACTCCACTGTTTTGTGTTCTTTGACTCCCAGAGCATAACCCCTGCTTTTTGACCAAACTGATTATTTACTGTCTGAATCAGATCGGCACCTTTGATACCTGTTGGCACATCTTGAATTGTGTCGGTATAGAAGGTGGTAGATAGTAGCTGTTTAAGATCGTTCTCCTGCACCTCACCCTGGATCTGCATTGAGCCTTGCTGGCTCTGTCGGCGAAGATCTTCAATGGTTTTCTGCATTATCTCCACCTGCTTGTCTTTTTCTAGTAACTTGAGGCGAAATTGATCAGACTCAGTTCGGCGCGTTTCTTCTTGAATTTTTTTTCGTTCCTCATCCATCTTCCGCTGCATATCAAGATCAAAAGTTCGTTTTTGCTCCTCCAGATCACGGGCTTGTTTCCGCAGCTCCAACTCAAATTTTTGTGCCGCTTCAAGCTGCTTAGCTTTTTCTTGAAACTGGTCCTGCAGATCCTTAAGTTCGGTAGTAACTTTTTCTTGGGCTTTGGCTTGAGCCAACTGCCATAACTTTTGTTTTTCTACTTCAAGCTGTGCTTTTACATCTTGATTGAGGTTTAGTTTAGCTTTTTCCAGCTCTGCCTGTTGCACGACCAATTTCTTCATCTGTTGTTGAAGTTCAGCGGCATGCTTCTGCTGCTCCTTCTCTAGCTGATGCTGCAGCTCATGTTTAATTTGATCAGTCAGGGTTTCATTCAACGGAAAAGAAAAAGTACATTGAGGGCAAATGATTACTTGGTCAGGCATACAGCTAGAATACCAAACAATAGACGAAGATAGCAACGGGGATTTTTGTAGTCACATAAAAAAAAGGAGCTGTTTTTCAACAACTCCTTAGCTTACTTCAGCTGTATCAACTACTTGGCTTCAATGGGTTTCAAGACAAAATCTCGTAGCCAACGGGCAAAGCTCTTTATCTCAACATGAGTTAGGAAGTACTCTGGCTCACCAGGCTGGTGACGGTACTCGTCGTCGTGGTACTCATAGGGAATGAGAAACTGAGGTAGCATCCTCGGGTAAATCTCTTCTCTGTCCAGCCTGATACTACCGACATATGTTTGATAGAAGCGGGGCTGCAGCTTAAGACGGGCATCTTGTTTGCAGTCGTCGTAAAACAACTGCTCATCACGTGCCCAGTTATCACCAACATAGATTTTAAGCATAAGTGCAGCAGCATCTTCATCAAGTGTCAGTTCTTTGCCGGGCTGTTGAATGGTCACAATACCAACCGAGTTTCGGACGAGACTGGTGATCATGCTCTGCGCTCGACCAAAGATGAGACGAAAGTACTTACTATGGAGTCGCTGCAGATACCGCACCCGGGTATCACCGGCTGGATACTCGTGAAAGAATGGCGTCATGCCGGGCAGTTGCCAGTTACGCCGTTCGTAGGCTCTGACAATTTGGCCGCTGACCACATCTAGCTCGCCATATTGCGTACTCTCTGGATAGGCAAAGACCGCCATTGGTATATTCCCCTTTTCGTATGATTAGATGGCTGAAGTTAAGGTGCAGTGGCCTCAGAAAGCTGCTAGCGATTTGCTATTGCTTCATGATTACCAACTAATTCGGAGTGTAACAAAGTAAGAGTGAAGTAAAAAGAGGGAGAGGTTAGCTTGATTCCATTGCAGTCTCTGTAAATACAAATAGTTGGACTAAAAGCTTACTTTTTCCGCATTTGTCGGGCTGGCGGGACTCGAACCCACGACCTCACGCACCCCATGCGTGCATTCTAGCCATCTGAACTACAGCCCGTAAAAGTAAAGTATAGCTAACTTCTTACGTCCCGTTTACCGTTTTCCTACGCATTGTGTTAGATTTACTGTTTACTCTAAGGGTAATTCTACAGTATAGTGAGAGCAGAAAGAAACCCAAATACAAAACACTTAACCACCTATAGATAGGAGTAATTATGGCAAAAAATAGTAATCCTGTAGCAGCACCTAATGCTGATGCTAAAGAAACTGACACTGGGCGGGCTCAGGCAGTCAACATCGCCATGCAGCAGATTGAGAAGCAGTTTGGTAAAGGCTCAATCATGAAGCTGGGTGAGTCTATCAAGAATCAAGTAGAGATGCCGGTCATTTCTAGTGGTTCATTATCCGTCAACTTAGCCTTAGGCGTCGGTGGCTTTCCTAAAGGAAGAATTATCGAAATCTACGGTCCTGAAGCATCTGGTAAAACAACTCTCTGTCTGCATGCCATTGCTGATGTACAGCGACAAGGTGGCGTCGCCGCATTTGTCGACGTCGAGCATGCGCTTGATCCCCAACGGGCAGAAAAAATAGGTGTCAATCTTGAAGAGCTGCTTATCTCTCAACCAGACTATGGTGAGCAAGCACTGGAGATCACTGAGACGTTAATCAGATCGGGCGGTGTAGATATTGTAGTCGTTGACTCAGTGGCGGCCCTCGTCCCTAAAGCTGAAATTGAAGGAGATATGGGTGATGCGCAGATGGGTTTGCAGGCACGTCTTATGTCACAGGCGATGCGCAAACTTACTGCCGCCATCAACAAGACAAAAACCTTGGTTATCTTCACTAATCAATTACGGATGAAGATTGGCGTCATGTTTGGCAATCCCGAGACCACTACCGGTGGTAATGCGCTGAAGTTCTATGCCACTCAGCGGATCGATATTCGAAAAATTGGTAATATTCAAGAAGGTGACAAAATTACCGGCAGTCGCCACCGAGTAAAAGTAGTCAAGAATAAAGTGGCACCACCCTTCAAAATTGCTGAGTTTGACATGGATATCAATGGCATTTCCCGAGCTGGTGACGTTGTTGACCTAGCAGCACAGTACGAAGTTCTCGAGAAAAGTGGTAGCTTTTACCGTTACAAAGGTGAAGTTGTGGCCCAAGGTCGAGAGTCAACGAAGACATATCTCTTAGAGCATCCAGACGTGATGGAAGAACTTGAAGCAGCTGTCTGGGAAAAAGTTCGAGAAGCAAAATAAAAAGCTTGATTTTTCAAGCTAATTAAATTAATCAGCCAGGTCATGTCAAATTGACCTGGCTTTGTATTTAGGCTATAATCGCTGCATACAGAAAAACAAGTTCAACTAGAAGTATCTGTACATGAGTTTATTTGGAGTTAGTACATACATGTATTTATTAGAATTTATCTTATCCTTAATCACAGTCTCGTCCTCAGTGCGAGCACTGCCTATGTATAGTACCGCTTCATTAGCGTCATAATTGTCGTTATCACTCATGGTTGAACTTACATTCGATTGAAAGTCGAGGTAACACCATGTCATTTTTTAATAACTTATCATCACTTTTTGGACCACAGCAAGGTGGCCGAAAAAACTCTGCAGCTGCAGTCAAAAATAAAAACCTAGGTCCTGCGGTCATTCCTGTAGCGAAAAAGCCACAGACAGCTACCCCAATCGGCCAGCAAGCACCCCCAGCTTACCCAGTCTCACCACAGCCACCTGCCCGATCTGCGGCTCCAGTAGCTCAAGTACCCATGCCACGGATCTCGGCCCAAGAGGAACAAAGCTTACTGCGAGAAGCGCAAGCTAAAGCTCGAGAAATTATAGTCGAAGCAAAAGACGAAGCACTGGCAATTCGCAGTAAATCAGAGCGTGATGCTCGAGATGCAAATAAACAACTGGAAGAGCAACAGCGCTCGCTCGATGTCAAACTTGACCGCCTTGAAATCCGCCTAACCAGCATGCAGCAAAAAGAGCAGGATGCGGAAAATCTTCGAGATCAGATCATTAAGCAAAAAGCTGAACTAGAAACACAGAAACAGAAGATTCTTGATCGTCTAGAGAAAGTATCTGGCTTAACCAAGGATGAAGCTCGTCAGACACTTTTCGAAGGCTTAGAGCGACAGCTTAGTCAAGAGATGGCTCAATTTATCCGACAGAAAGAAGAAGAAGCTCGAGATGAAGCTGACGAAAAGGTCAAAGAAATTTTAGTGGACTCGATGAAGCATGGTGCCACTGATTATGTACCTGAGTACACTGTTTCTACCGTTACCTTACCTTCCGAAGAAGCTAAAGGCAAAATTATTGGAAAAGCCGGTCGAAATATTCATACCTTTGAGCGTTACACCGGCGTTGACGTCGACCTCGATACGTCACCTACAGAAGTCCGTCTCTCTTGCTTTGATCCAGTGCGCAGAGAAATTGCTCGCATTAGTCTAGAAAGATTAGTCAAAGACGGCCGTATTCAACCTACCAGAATTGAAGAAGTTGTTGATAAAGTTACCTCTGAAATAGATAAAATTACTTTCGAGGCAGGTAAAAAATTATGTCACGATGTGGGTGTTTATAACTTACCAACTGACTTGATGAAGATGTTGGGTAAGTTTAAGTATCGCTTCTCATACGGTCAAAACTTGATCGCTCATACTCTTGAAG
>JALYRS010000079.1 GCA_030855135.1 bacterium
GTATAGAGTGATTGTCGCTGGTCAAAAACAGCCAAAACATCATGACTTAGCCATAAATTAAAACACCAGCTCCGCTCTTCTTCGCCTTGCCAAGAGCGGCGCTTACCGCTCAAAGTGGCGATGGCGATGACTAGTAATCGTGTCAACCACAGTCGTCGCGGTGAGGTCACAATCATGAAATCGGTATCAGCTGCCTCGGGAGCGTTGTTCATGGCCACTGAACCAGTAATGAAAACAGCGGAAATCCACGGTATATAACGCGCATAGCGCAAGAAAGCCTGAGCGTCGGTAATCTTATCTTGGGAACTCCTCGCTCGCTGCGCTCGCAGCGCGTACCCGCGCTTATACTTGAGTAACCCATAGTAACCTAGCTTCTTAAACAAGATTTTCTTGGCTAACAATGATGTGAGCGCCACCTCGACAGATTTGGAGTCAGACTGCGGCGGGGTGAGCGAAGTAGAGGCCTGACGAAACGAGCTCGCCACCAGGGGCGAGACCAACCGTTGCTCAATTTCGCTGCTGGTTAAAGGATACGAAAACTGCGTGGTGTAGGCCAGTGTTACCAAGACCGCTAACTCAGTATCGGTAAAGTTCATAGGCCTATTGTATGCGATTTATTGCGCTGGCGCGGTAGGTACACCATACTGTCGTAGTACTTGCTGAGTACCAAGATCGACTGTTTCTAAGGTTTCCTGGATAGTTTTACCACTGTTAATAGCTGTAATTGCGTCGCGGTAGTACTTGATTAACTGATCATTAATACCATTATCATGCGTAAATGAGCTCAAGTACCAACCTTTGGCAGTGGGCGCATCACTTAAGTAAGCGGCGGCATACTCATTACTAACCAGCTCTGGCGCCAGCTCTTTGCGGGAGTACAGCTCACCAAAAGCTCGCACTTCAGACTGATTACTATAGAGCTGCTTCATTACATCAGGCGAGCTCATGTACTTAATCAAGTTCCAGGCTGCATCTTTATTGCCACTTCGGGCATTTACACCCTCTGCCCAGTAACTGGCCCAAGCAATGTCAGACTCACCCAGCTTAGGTAAACGGGCAATGCCAAACTCAAGGTTAGGGTTTTGGGCTTTAACCTCATGTGCTCTCCACGAAGGTGCAAACATCATGGCCACATCGCCCCGAGCAAATGCCACCGTAGAGCTAGGTAATTGATCACTCCATACTTTATCTGTTTTCATAAAGTTGGTGTAAAACAACATCGCATCTCGAGCTTCAGGAGAAGTAGGATCAGCGGGATCAGCCCCATTCTGGAGCATTAATAAGCCAACAATATCCGAAAAGTGCTCTACATTAGTAGCATTGCCGATGGCTAGACCACCTCGTTGCACAGTATCACCAGAGCGAACGGTCAGTTGTGAAGCTAACGTTCTCAGCTCAGCCCAAGTGGTGGGCGGCTGCACACCAGCATTTCGTAACATCTCTTTGTTGTAGTACAGACCCAGCCCTTCATACATTAACGGCACACCCACTAATTGACCATTAACTGAGAGCTGTTCGGTTGCCACCGGATAAAAGGTATCCCGATACTCGGCGGCCGTGTAGGTAGTATTAGGTAGCGGCGCAAACTCACTCTGGAGCATAGGTACCCAAGTAGCATGAAATCTAAATAAGTCAGGACCACTGCCAGATGCAATTGCCGTCTGCAGTCGTTCGCGATAATCTAAATGAGACTGCTTAACATAATTAACTGTCACTCCAGGATTCGCTTGTTCATATTGACGGAACACTTCACTCAAAACTTCAGTAGGTTCCCATAATCCCCAGTACGTCAGAGTTGTTTGCTGACCAGGTACCACGGTACGACCGCCAGTCGTTCCACCAGTATTGTTAGTATCAGTTGGCGTCGTGCCAGCTGATTGGCGCTCACCGCCCAAAAATCTAAAGGCCAAAAAGCCTAGAATGCCGATTAAAAGAATCGCACCAAGTATGAGTGGTAAGAAACGCAAGAATGATTTTTTGGACGAAGTAGCAGGTATAGGCTTAGCTGGCGCAGCGACTGGAGGCGCAACAGGGCCTGGTGGAAGTGGAGCCGTGGGCGGTCTACCACCAAGTGGCACTGGACCTACCGCGGCCGGCATACTTGGTCTGGTTGGCATGGTTGGACCTGGAGGCATTAAGGGCGGAGTGGTACTTGGCAGGGCCACCGGAGTTGGGGATGTTGGAGAAGTGGCAACAGGTGCCGGCTTAGGTGTAGGTTGTTGTGGTGGCACTGAAGAAAGCGCTGGTGCAGCGACTGGCGCTACTGGTGGCTTAGGTGTAAGTGGCGGCACCTGGGGCATACCAACTTTAGGCATACCAGTCGGTGGGGTCGGCGTGGTGGGTGGTGGAGACATGGATGGCGGAGCTGATGGCGGCGGAACAGCTGTAGGTCGAGGTGCTGCAGCAACTGGTCGGGCAGGAGTAGTCAAGGGAGGTGCTGGTGGCTTAGGAGGTGGTACGGGCGTAGGTCGAGGTGGCATAGATCTCGGCGCAGCTTGCTGATTCTGGGGAGCGGGTGGCCGAGCCTGGAATGACTGCTGAGGTGGTTGTTGTGGTTGTTGAGGTAGTTGAACCGGCCGAGCTGAGTATCCTTGGTTGCTAGGTTGTACAGATTGTGATGGAAGTGGTGGCAACTTGGGACCGGGCATGGAGGCTGTTGGTCCTGGTCCTGGT
>JALYRS010000009.1:0-25144 GCA_030855135.1 bacterium
GTACACGACTTTGCTGCCGCCCGAAATGCATTATTAGCTGAGGCAGCTCACGACTGGGTCTTACTTCTTGATAGCGATGAAGTGGTGGATACACATACCCACAAGATGGTATCGGAAATTATCAAACGCAATCTTGATGCCACCTACTTGTTGCGAAGAATTGATTACTTTAGGGGTGAGAAAATGCAGTACGGTGAAGTGGGAAACACCTGGCTACCTCGATTAGCACGACGGCGTAAAATTAGTTTTACGCGTCCAGTACATGAAGTTGCTGTCTGCGAGAATGACTCCATCCGTTCAGAGCTGATATTGAAGCACCTATCACATACCAGTATTAGTGAATTTTTTCACAGCGTTTCACATTATGCTGTCCTTGATGCAACTTTTCGTAAAACACAGGGCGAACAGTTCTCACTGGCACAGCTATGCTTAAAACCACTGGCCAAGTTTTTTTACAACTTTATCTGGTTAAGTGGTTGGAGAGATGGCTGGAGAGGTTATATCTACGCTTGTATGATGAGTCTCCACTCAATAATGGTGAGAGTCTTTCTGTATGAAAAAACCCGTGCTTCATAACACCAGAGCTCTCTTGCTGATTCTTTTTTTTGCTACATATGTACTGGGACAGCTACAGCGTATTCAGGTAACTCCCCAAATCGCATTTTACGTCCATGATCTCGTCCTGTTTCTGTATCTAGTAACTACCATTGCCACATATCAAAAACAGCTGCATAAAGCCCTAAAAAACAAAATGAAACTGAGATGGTCTGTTAGGTTGTTGCTTGGTTGGCTGATGCTGGGCTGGATGATTGCTTACATATCTGGCTCTTTCTCACCCCGAGCAGTTCTGTACGCAGGCCGCTTTTTGCTCTATATATCTACTACTTTCACTTTTTTTCACTGGCCAGTTAGCCTTCAAAAGAGACAATTTACTGTCAGTAAACTCAAGATGTTATATCTGCTTGCTGGGTCACTATTTTTACTTTTTGGCTTACTTCAGTATCTCTTGCTACCAGATACACGCTTCCTAAGTATTATGGGGTGGGATGATCATTATTATCGTCTGGTGAGTACGCTGCTTGATCCTGGTTTTGCCGGTATTATCTTGGTCCTAACTTTTATACATCTCACTCAATGTAGCTTTATCACCAATGCAACCGCCTGGCTACTAAAAATCGTCTTGGTTTTGGGTGTGGTTTTAACCTACTCCAGAGCCAGTTACTTAGCACTCGTAGTAACCTTCTTTATGCTTGCTATAAAAAATTGGCGAACATTAAAAAGCAACGCAGCCTACTTGGCACTTGGAGGTGTATTTTGCCTGCTGGTACTGCTGGCGCCGAAACCTGGCGGCGAAGGTGTCAACCTAGTTCGGACTTCGACCATTGATTCACGTCTCAGTGGGGCAGTTGCTGTAGCAGGGGAGCTATCACCAGTACAGTGGATTGTTGGTAGAGGTGCCTTTATGCCTCTACAGAGTGATGATCTATCAGCCAGCCGTCCGTATCATGCTCAAACGAGTGATAACAGTGTACTCTTACTTATTAGTAATCTTGGTCTAGTGGGAGTTGGCATGCTACTGTTAATCAGCTGGCAGCAACGGTATCGCTTGGCCAGGACAGAGTATATTGCAGTAGTAGCGCTAGTAGCTGTGTTGGTCCATTCACAGTTTAATAACACGTTGTTTGAGCCATTTGTGTTGCTCTTTGTAACTGGAGTAGTTCTTTCTGCTTACTACAGTCGAAAAGTTACCGTCAGTTCTTGAGTGCTGGTATTTCCTGCCTGATCTACTGCGACAAAGAGCAGCTTGTTTTCACCTTCGTTAAGTTGATAGGTGCTGGAAAAGGCACCATCCGCATCGGCAAAAACTAACCGACCATTTAAAGTCACTCGGGCATTTTCTTCAGTCAAGCCACGAACTGTGATTAACTGGTTACGTCGCAACTCAATCTGTTGCCCAGGTTGAGGTTCATCTACGATAATTTTAGGTGCTGTGCTATCACGATTTACTCGATAGTTCCTGCCAACATTTGACTCATTGCCAGCATCATCTACGGCATAGGCACTGATCGTATTCTCGCCCTCATTCAACGGTACCATCACTGAAAATTGGCCATCATCACCTAGTTTTTCTCGAGTAAACTCAGAAGCATTAAGAAGTAGTACCAGCTCTGTCTCTGCCTCACCATAGCCAGCTAACTGTAGCTCTGCACTGAAGGTGGCGGTGGGCGGTGCGGCTAAGACGGGAATTTGGGGTGGCAAAACATCATCCTGTGTTAATTGTCCGCTACCACCTAAGCCACCAACAATTCTTATAAAGTTAGGCATCACTACAAAGACAAATGACAGCAGTAAAATAATGGCTGCGCCGATTGCCAAAATGGTTTGGCGCATGATCTTCTTTTGTTCTTTTCTAGCTATTCGAGATGAGACACGGCCTGGTCGAGAGTATTCAGTCATAGAGTAAGTATACCAACTTTTTAGATAAATGAGCCAGAGAGGGGAGTCGAACCCCTGACCTACGGTTTACGATACCGCCGCTCTACCAACTGAGCTACCCTGGCCAGAAGATAATTATAACCCATCAATAGATGAAATTACCGATATAATTTGATCTTGTTAGCCATGACACTCTTTCTGAATCTCCATAATATGTTCACGGCAGTTGGTGACGCTTTCAAGTAAGGTGAGAAATAATTTTTGAGCGGGATAGGGTACCCTTCGGGTATTAGCCACGCGCTTCGTTTCACAGATTTTCAAAGCATTCCAACCTCGCTTGGCGGCAGAATCGGAGGGCTTCACCACTTGCATCCATTCAGTTCGCACCTCCCACTCCGTGGGACGCGCAAACTGAGCGGGATACGGGAATCGGACCCGCTTCTCATCCTTGGGAAGGATGCATTCTACCAGTGAACTAATCCCGCTAATCATCACTATTGTAACAAAGATTTATATCATATCCTTCTAATCTGCCGTAATTATAAGGACGTGATATAATTTGACAGCACGTTTCCCTAAAATCAAATGAGTTTAGAAGGAGTCGAGCATGAATAGAGATTCTGATCTGCTGCTCAAAATGCTGAGCATACTGGGTCATATGTTTGAGGTAGAGGAGAGCCGAGAAATGCTCTCCCCGCAAATTCGCAAGAGCCTGTTAGAGTTTCTCCTTGAAGGGAAACCAGACATGGCTAAAGTGACTCTTGATGACCGCAAGTTGCTGACTGAAGTTAGCATTGCTTTGGGGGAGCAAGCCAATTGGATACGCGCCGGCGGGCAACTGACACTCAAGATGGTCATCAGGCTGGATGCCATCGTTCAGGCGCATTACTCACTCATCCACGAGGGGTAGTGCCGATGCCCCGCAACCGCCCCCTCGACCGAGGGGGTTTTTTTTGTCAGATAGCAAAAAAAGAGGCCACCGTAGTGACCTCAATCTGCTTCTGCGACCTCGATGGGAATCGAACCCACGATCTCCTCCGTGACAGGGAGGCATGTTAACCGCTACACCACGAGGCCAGTACCAGATAGAGGCACATTATACTGATAATCTCGCACTTTGCCAAGAATGCGGTATACTATTAGTATAGGTACACTTGTACCTGCATTTGAAAGGGTATTTATGCCACTACTAGTTATCATTGTTATTCTCCTCGCTATCGGCGCTTATGTTGTCTCGATCTATAACTCACTTCAGACTCTCAAGACTCAAATTCATGCCAGTATTCAAGAAATTGGCAACCAACTCAAACGTCAAGCATCCTTGATTCCTAATCTAGAAGCCGCTGTTAAAGGCTTCATGAAGCAGGAAAAAGGTATCTTCGCGATGTTAACTGATGCTCGCAAATCAGTCGCCCGAGCTAACGATACTGGCACTGCTGCTGATATCGATGACGCCATCACCAAGATTCAATCTGTGGTTCCTCAAATTTCAATCATGGTCGAGGACAATCCAGAGCTGAAAAGTGACGTGACGGTCACAAACTTCATGTCAGAGCTGACTGACACCTCAGATAAGTTAATGTATGCGCGACGAGCTTTAATTGACTTAACCCAAAATTATAATGAAAAATTAGTCACATTTCCCTCAAATTTGATTGCTGGCGTGTTTGGCTTTAAGCCTGAAAAAGGTCTAGATACTGCTACCACTGGTAGTCACGTCAGTGTCAGTAGTGACGAAACTAAAGACGTTAAAATTAACTTAGAGTAATCATGACCCACTACGATCTCGTAGCAGCGAATAAGCGAAAATCTTGGCTCATCGTCATCTTATTCATTGCTTTTATTACCGGCGCTTCCTACGTAATGGCCACTGGCTTTGGCTACAGCCTTAGTGTGGTGGGTATTGCTTTGATTTTTTCAGGCGTCATGTCATTCGCCTCGTACTGGTTCTCTGACTCAATTATTCTGACACTTTCAGGCGCCAAAGAAGCTAAGCGCAACGAGTACTTTGATTTCTATACCGTGACAGAGAATTTGGCGATGTCTCAACGCATGCCGATGCCCAAACTGTATGTGATTGAAGACACCGCGATGAATGCGTTTGCGACTGGCAGAGATCCTGAGCATGCAGTGGTGTGTGCCACCACCGGATTACTCCAACGATTGAATCGAGCAGAAGTTGAAGGAGTAGTCGCCCACGAGCTGGCCCACGTCCAAAATTATGATATTCGATTGATGTCTATCGTCACAATCTTAGTCGGAGTTGTAGCTCTCTTAGCTGATTGGCTCTTACGGATGACATATTTTGGCGGAGACCGCCGGAATGACAAAGAAAGTGGCGGCCAGCTAGGTGTCATTTTATTCATAGCCGGCATTATTCTAGCCATTTTGTCACCAATTGTGGCCCAGTTGATTAAGTTGGCTATCTCTCGTCGTCGAGAGTTTTTGGCTGATGCCACTGGGGTCAGTATGACTAAGAATCCTCAAGGCTTGGCCAATGCTTTAGCGAAAATTTCCACCGATCGTGAACCGCTTGAAGCAGCTAACAAAGCCACTGCCCATCTCTATATCTCTGATCCATTAAAGAATACCAAAGGAGCAGTACACGTCTTTGCGGGACTCTTCCAAACTCATCCCCCCGTAGCAGATCGTCTGGCCGCTCTTCACTCCATGATCTAGACAAATATCTCGTGTAAAGATCGAGTCTTTTTGTTACACTACAGCTTGTGTCACATAGTACTATTTCGCGAAAAACCGTCCACCATATTGCTGAGTTGGCCAATCTACCGATTGATGATGCTACCGAAGAAAGATTAGTTGCGGCTTTCGAAGAAACATTGGCAGTCATTGATACGCTTCAAACTCTCGATGTCAGTGCCGTAGTACCCACCAGTCAGGTAACTGGCTTAGAAAATATACTGCGGGAGGATAAGGTAGAGACTGAGCGGATGTTTACTCAGGCACAGGCGCTGGCTAACGCGTCACACCAACACCAAGGTTATTTTATGGTGCCACAAGTAATTGCGCAATCAGATTAACTTCATGCTTAATACGCTCACACTCACGCAAGCGATCCAAGGACTGAAAAAGAAAGACTTTTCTTCGGTAGAGTTGGCTGCAGCAGTGACTCAATCAATCACTGATGGAAATACAGAACTCAATATTTATCTCAATACCAGCGATGTACTAAGCGAGGAAGTTATCGCTAGCCACGATACACCACTGGCCGGGGCGCCGATTGCTATTAAAGATAATATTTCTACGCAAAAACTACCAACTACTGCCTCCTCACTGGTTTTAGAAGAGTACTACTCACCGTATGAAGCTACTGTAGTCACCAAGTTACAAAAGGCTGGCGGCGTGATAGTGGGTAAAACTAATCTAGATGCCTGGGCCCATGGCTCATCAACTGAAACATCCCAGTTTGGCCGAACGCTTAATCCTCGCAACCCGGCACACCTCCCCGGAGGCTCTTCAGGCGGTAGTGCCGCAGCTGTTGCTGCCGATATGTGTTTGGCAGCCTTAGGCACGGAAACAGCAGGTTCTATTCGCCAGCCAGCAGCTTGGTGTGGAGTGGTGGGACTAAAACCAACCTATGGTCGTGTGAGTCGCTATGGTGTCGTTGCGATGGCCTCGTCTACCGACTCACCTGGACCGATAGCCAAAACTGTGGCTGACTCAGCAGTACTGCTGAATCACATCGCTGGTCATGATCCCAAAGATGGCACCACTTCGGCAGAAAAAATTCCTGATTTTACCGCTAGCCTGGGCAAAGATATTAAAGGACTCAAAATTGGTGTCATCTACGCTGATCTTCCTGGGCTTGAATCAAGCAAAGCAGCCTTAGATGAGGCGGCTAAAGTGTTGGAAGAGTTGGGTGCGGAAGTTGAGTATGCTGAGGCGCTTGATCCAAATCATGCAGTCAGTGTCTACACAGTTATTCAGCGCGGCGAAGTCAGCAGTAACCTGGCTCGCTATGATGGTATTAGGTTTGGTAAAGATCGATCATTTTTTGGAGCCGAAGCTCAACGGCGCATTATGTTGGGAACATATACCTTGGCCAAAGGCTATGCGGATCAATACTATACCTTAGCCCAAAAAGTTCGGACTCTCTTTATTCAAGATTTTCAACGACTTTTCAGTAAGTATGATGTGCTGATCTCACTCACTTCACCTGGCTATGCCAAGAAAATTGGCGCCAGTGAAGGCTCAGCCATGTTTGGAGAGCTGGAAGACATGTTGGTAGAGCCCAGCTCCATTACTGGCTTGCCTGGCATTAGTGTCCCTTGTGCTCATGACCCAGCTTCGAACTTGTTTTTAGGCCTGAATATTATGGCTCCGATGTGGAGAGAGGATGTGGTGATTCAAGTGGGTGATGCCTACGAGCGTGCGACATCATGGAATACATGGAGAAACTTACATGCCCAGTAAACACTCTGCGTACCAGCTAGTCTGTGGTTTAGAGATTCACACTGAGTTAAAAACCAACTCCAAAATGTTCTGTGGCTGCAAAAACGATCCCTTTGGTGCTGCCGAGCCAAATATTCATACCTGTCCAGTTTGTTTAGGTTTACCAGGCGCTCTGCCTGTTGCAAATAAGACAGCCGTGGAGTGGACGATCAAACTAGGTTTAGCCCTTAACTGCCAGATTAATCTGTTTTCCAAATTTGATCGTAAGCATTACTTCTATCCAGATCTACCAAAAGGCTATCAGATCAGTCAGTACGACATCCCCTTTTGTGTAAATGGCTTCATCGAGACATCGGCCAGTAAAATTGGTATTCGTCGAATTCATCTTGAGGAAGACACGGGTAAATTACTGCATAAAACTGTAAACGGTGAAAAAGTGAGCTTAATCGACTTTAACCGCAGTAGCGTACCGCTGGTGGAGATTGTCACCGAACCAGATATTCATAGCGCAGCTCAGGCGAAAGAATATGCCAAGAAAATTCGCCAAGTTGTACGATATCTAGATATTGCAGATGCTGATATGGAGCAGGGTGGCATGCGTTTAGAGGCAAATATCTCTCTAAAACAGGAAAATGCTACTGCATTACCAGGCTACAAGGTTGAAGTTAAAAATATTAACTCCTTCCGTTTCTTAGAGCTGGCTATTGAGTATGAGGTAGAGCGACAGGCAACTGTACTTAATGAAGGCGATCTGCCAACTCAAGAAACTCGCGGTTGGGACAGCCACAAAAACGTCACTTTCACTCAGCGAAGTAAAGAGGATGCTGAAGATTACCGCTACTTCCCAGATCCAGATCTGCCACCTCTAAGATTCACAGAAGAGCAAATCGCTAAGTGGCGAAGCGAGTTACCAGAGCTCCCCGAGAAAATAATACTCAGATGGCAGTCAGAGTTTGGAGTTGAAGCTAAGTACAGTGCATTATTGGTCGAGGAGCGAGCTGATGCAAGCTACCTAAACCAGGTATTTACCCAACTTAAAGCTACAGGGGACTCACCTAACAAGTTGGCTAATATGTTGGCTAATAAAAAGATTACCTTCACATTACCTCAAGACGTCTCTGAACTAGTAGAAAACTACACAAACTCTACCAAGCTCGATACTGTTGATGACGAGGAAATCATCTCCATAATTACCAGTGTCAAAAGCGAGAATCCTACTGAAGTCGCAGCTTATCAGAATGGTAAAACGCAGCTCCTTAACTTTTTCCTGGGCCAAAGTATGAGAAAGTTGGGTAAAAAGGTCGACGCCAATCAGCTGCGAGCTTTACTGGAAAAACACCTAGCCGCTTAACAGTTGCACAATTGACTCGATAGTATTATTTACCTACACTCTACACACAATGTCTGATTTTGTTCACCTACACGTCCACACTGAGTACTCCATGCTTGATGGCCTTGCTAAATTACCCAAGCTGATTGCCAAAGTCAAAGATTTGGGTCAAACAGCGGTGGCGATGACCGATCATGGCGGCATGTATGGTGCCGTACATTTCTATAATAACTGCGTGGCAAGTGATGTGAAACCAATCTTGGGCCTTGAGGCTTACATGGCAGCCGGCTCGAGAACAGATAAGCAGGCCAAAATGGGTGGCGATCAATTTCACCAATTATTATTAGCGCAAAATTTGCAGGGTTATAAGAACCTGCTAAAGCTCACTACCATCGCCAATCTTGAAGGTTTTTCGTATAAGCCGCGTATCGATGAAGAAGTCTTGAGCCAGTATAGTGAGGGTCTCATTGCTACCAGTGGCTGTATGTCTAGTCGAATCAACCGCTTGATTATGCAAGGTAAAGAAGATGAAGCTCGAGACAGGCTCAAGTGGTACAAGGAAGTTTTCAGTGATCGTTTTTATATTGAGCTCCAACATCATGAAGTACCTGAACTGCATGAGCTAAATAAAAAACTGGTAGCTTTTGCCAGAGAGCTTGACCTACCACTCGTAGCGACCAATGACGTACATTACATCAATAAAGACGATGCCGAGGCCCAAGACGCCCTACTGTGTGTCCAAACTCGCAAGCTGATGGAAGACACCAAGCGAATGTCGATGATGGATTCCCAAGATTACTATCTTCGATCTGGTAAAGAGATGATCGAGTTGTTTCATGAACAACCTGAAGCGATCAAGAATACACTAGTTATTGCTGAGCAATGCAACGTGACAATCGAGGTCGGCATACTACACTTTCCCACCTTTCCCTTGCCTGAAAATGAAACAGAAGAGAGTTACTTTGAGAAAATAACCTGGGCCGGTCTACGTAAAAAATTTGCCGAGGTTACGCCAGAAATTGAAGAGCGACTTAAGTATGAGATGGAAGTGATCACCCAAAAAGGCTACGTGGCATACTTTCTGATCACCCAAGACTTTGTTAACTGGGCCAAAGCTCAAGGTATTGCCGTAGGTCCTGGTCGTGGATCAGCTGCTGGATCGCTCGTTAGTTTCTCACTTAATATCACTACTATTAATCCACTAGAGCACGGCTTACCATTTGAGCGCTTCCTTAATCCCCAGCGCCCAACTCCACCAGATATTGATATGGACTTTGCTGACAACCGTCGGGATGAGGTTATCAATTACGTGGCAGAAAAGTATGGAGAAGATCACGTCGCTCAAATCATCACTTTTGGTCGGATGGAGGCCAGAGTTGCTATCCGGGATATTGGTCGGGTACTGGGCTTGCCTTATGAGGACCCTGACAAAATTGCCAAGCTAATTCCCAACATTCCTGGCCACAAAACATCTCTGGAGCAAGCGCTTGATACTGTGCCTGAACTAGCAGAGTACTATAAGCAGCCCAAGTTTAAACGTCTAATTGATCTGGCCAAGAAAGTAGAAGGTGTGATTAGACATACTTCGGTCCACGCTGCTGCGCTGGTGATCGCCGACAAGCCCCTGACAGAGTACACCTCACTCCAACGGGAAAGTAAGTCGGGCAAGATTATTACTCAATTTGATATGTATGTGATTGACTGTAATGTAGCTGACGATGCACTGGGTTTATTGAAGTTTGACTTCTTAGGTTTACGCAACTTATCCATCATTCAGACGGCACTTCAATTAATTAAAGAGCAGAAAAACATCGAGATAGATATCAGTACCTTGCCTCTAGACGACCAAGCTACTTTTGATCTACTTTCAAGCGGTGAGACCATGGGTGTCTTCCAGCTCGAGTCCGGAGGCATGCGTCGTGTGGCGAGGACACTCCGACCGAATCAGTTCTCTGACATTACCGCTATGGTGGCGTTGTATCGACCAGGACCAATGGATCTGATTCCAAAGTTTATTGAGGGCAAACATAATCCGGAAAGTATTCAATATCCTCACCCTAGCTTAGAGCCAGTGCTTAAAGAAACCTACGGCGTAATGGTCTATCAAGAGCAAGTGTTGCAGATTGCCAATGTGATGGCTGGCTATACCTTGGGTGAGGCCGATATTCTACGTCGAGCCATCGGGAAAAAGAAAAAGTACTTGCTCGATGAAAATCGCAAACGCTTTACGAGCCAATCTATTGAAAAGGGCTACACCAAAGAAGTGGCTGATCAAGTGTGGGGCTTTATTGAAGCTTTCGCTAACTATGGTTTTAACAAAGCTCATGCAGCCAGCTACGCTATGATCTCGTACCAGACAGCCTATCTAAAAGCCCATTATCCGGTTGAGTATATGGCAGCACTGATGAGTACCGAGTCTGCGTCACACTCAGCCACCAGTGAAGAAAAGGTGGCACTGGCGATTGAAAACTGCAAAAAAATGGGTATTCATGTCTTGAGACCTGATATTAATAAATCGAGCAGCGACTTTACCATTGAGGCAAATGAAGATTCGCTAGAAGGCTTAGCCATTCGCTTTGGCTTTACGGCCATTAAAAATGTGGGGGTGGCGGCAATTGAGAGTATTATCACCACCCGCAAAGAGCTTGCTGATGACTTCAAGTCATTTACTCAATTTCTACAGACTACGGATAGTAGAAAAGTGAATAAAAAAGTTTTGGAGTGCTTAATCAAAGTCGGAGCAATGGATGAGTTTGGTACCCGAGCTAGCATGCTGGAAAACCTCGAAATAATTCGCAAGAATGCCGTCCAGTTTGAGACTGTTGATGACAATCAAGATCATTTATTTTCTAGTGTCGGGGAAAAAGCAGAGATCCCAACCGATACTTTTCCTCAATTACCAGAGTATCCTCGAGCCGAGCTACTGTCGTTTGAAAAAGAATTTTTAGGTTTGTATCTGACAGAGCACCCGATGGCCCGAGCTCTGCAAGCGGTAGCGAAGCAAGCCACCAAGAGCATTGGAGACATTGATTCTGGTATGCACGCAGGTCAAACCTACCTCTTTGGCGGCGTCTTGACCTTTGTCCGAACAGTCCAGACCAAACGCACAAATGCCACTATGGCTTTTGGCAAGCTCGAAGATGACACCGGCAGCATTGAGTTTGTAACTTTTCCCCGAACGTACGATGCATATAAACAACTCGTCACTGTGGATAGCGTAGTATTAATGAAAGCAAAAATTGAGTTTGAAGATGAGGAGTTGAAGTTGATCGTCGAGAAAATCTCCTCACCATCTGACTTGGCACTCGATCATCCCGCCTCACAGGCACATCATGAAGTCTTTATTCCTCGAAAAACTTCCAAGGAAACCTTGGCTGAGCTAGGAAAGCTGCTTAAGTCACAGCCTGGCGATGAAAGTGTGGTGGTACTTATTCCCAATGGTGGACAACCACAACGCATGCTGTTGCCCTATGGCGTTAACTGGAGTGACAAACTCGAAGAGCAGATCAAGACCATGTTAGCCTAATTGACTCCCAGAAGCTTCCTCCCTTCCCAATTGGAGGAATCTTCCGTATAATATTTTTCCATGGACAAACCCCATGGAACTTCCCCCAACCCCAAATATGTATTCGTCTCCGGTGGCGTGCTCTCAGGCCTCGGCAAAGGTATTACCGCTGCTTCGCTTGGCGTTTTGCTGAAGGCGCACGGTTATAGCGTCACCAATATCAAGTGTGAAAATTACCTCAACTTAGACTCTGGCAATATCAATCCCATAGAGCATGGAGATGTGTTTTTGTGTGAGGATGGCTTAGAAGCAGACCTAGACCTGGGATCGTATGAACGATTCCTAGATCGTGAAGTCGGGCACAAAAACTTCACCACTATGGGGCAGATCTACACTAAAGTAATAGAGGATACTCGAGATCTCCATTTTAATGGCGCCACAGTCGATGCCATGCCATACGTTCCCGAGGAAGCAATTCACCGCATCAAAGCCGCTGCCGAAGGCTCAGACATTATATTGGTCGAGCTAGGGGGCACTGCTGGTGAGTACCAAAACATGATTTATTACGAGGCCTATCGGGTGATGAAGTTGCGGTTCCCGGCTGATGTCGTGCATATTCACGTTACCTACTTTCCACGCCCCGCTCACATTAATGAGCTGAAATCAAAACCCACCCAGTTGTCAGTACGTCTACTGAACTCAATGGGTATTCAACCTGACTTTATTGTCGGTAGAGCAGAGGGCTGGATCGATGATAAACGCAAAGAAAAAGTGGCTTACTACTGTAACCTAGAAAAAGATGCTGTTATTTCCAATCCCGATATTGAGACAATCTACGAGTTGCCGTTGATCTTTGATGAACAGAACTTTGCCACACAAGTGCTATCAAAGCTACAACTACCTGAAAATACCAAGGATCTGGCACCGTGGAAGAAACTTGTAGCCGCTATTAAACAGCCAAAAACCAAAAAATCTACCATCGCAATTATTGCTAAGTATATTGCTACCGGTGATTATGAGTTAACTGATTCGTATGTCTCACTCATTGAGTCGCTCAAGCATGCTAGCTGGAAGCTGGGTGTTGAACTCAACCTCCAGTTTGTAAATGCTGAGGCTTTAGAGAAAGATACGCCAAAGGCTGTTGAGCAATTAAGTAAAGCGGATGGCATTATTGTGCCAATTGGCTGGGGCTCGCGTGGAGTTGAAGGCAAAATAAAAGCTATCAAGTATGCACGTGAGCAGAAAGTGCCGTATCTAGGACTCTGTTATGGTATGCAGCTGGCTAGTATCGAGTTTGCGCGCAACGTGGTTGGTCTAGACGGCGCAAATACTACAGAGGTAAATTCTCAGTCAAAGTATCCGATAATTCATGATATTCCCTTTGAAGAAATGTATCAGCGAATTAAAGGACAGGGCGCCAGTATGCGACTTGGGGCGTATGACTGTGTCCTCAAACCAGGTACGCTGGCACACAAAATCTATGACCAACATAACGCTTTTAAAGATAAAAGTGCTTCATTAATCTCTGAGCGTCACCGACACCGCTTCGAGTTTAATAATGAGTATCGTCAGCAGCTAGAGGATAAAGGATTTGTTATTTCAGGCACCTCACCAGATGACTTTTTTGTCGAGGTAATAGAGTTGCCAACCAGTATGCATCCATTTTTCATTGCTACTCAGGCTCATCCAGAGTATAAATCAAAACCACTGCACCCACACCCATTATTTACTGAGTATCTAAGAGCCACGTTAAAATAAAAAGGATATTTATGAACTCTGTCACTTTTCATGGCCAAGATTATGAGTACTACTCTTGGGAAAACCTAGGCAAAGTAGTCTTTGAGTTGTCAGATCAAATTATCAAAAGTGAACTGCAGTTTGACTGTTTAGTGGCTTTGGCAAAAGGGGGACTAGCATTTTCTCGCTCAGTGGCTGATTACTTGGCCATTCCTAAAGTCAGTTCTATTCAAATTGAGTTTTATACGGGTATTGGCGAGACTCAAAAAACTCCTGTCATCACCCAAAGTCTTCCTATCTCAATTAGGGGCTCAAAAGTACTGATCTTCGATGACGTGGTAGATAGCGGGGAGACGATAAAGCTGGCCAAAACCTATCTTCAGCATCATGGGGCTCACTCGATACACACCGCCACACTGGTGGGTAAGACCTGGGCCGCTCATAAAGCTGATTTTACTGCCGTAGAGAGTAAAAGCTGGGTCATTTTTCCCAATGAAGCACGAGAAACTATTGAAACCTTAAGTAAAATGTGGAGTAGTAAAGGTGATTCACAGTCTGAAGTACGGCAGCAACTGCATGAAGTTGGATTTACTGAAGCTGAGGTTGCATTGTTTCATCCAGTCGAGTAAAATACACCTCTGTCTAACTTTTGATTAAAAGACATTACTCGACAGACAGCATATATGGCTCAATTTTGTACCTTTCAAGACCAAACAATCTCCGTCGGAGATACTTTACGGATTTCTCAAGAAATTTCTGAAGGTGATAAAAAACGACTTCAAATTTTTGAAGGTATCGTTATTGCCATCAAAAACAGAGGTTTAGGTAAATCTTTCACTGTGCGCAAAATTGCTACTAATGGTATCGGAGTAGAGAAGATCTTCCCTTTGCAGTTACCTTCACTTAAAAGTATTGAAGTTAAACGTAAGGGCCAAGTCAGACGAAGTAAGTTATATTACTTACGTGATCGAATTGGTAAAGCCGCTACCCGAATTAAAGAAAAGGCAACTGTCGCCCCGACAGAAGCTACTGAGTAACTTTTCCCTTGGTGCTGCTGGTGAACAGCGTGCCAAACAATTCTTACTGAACAAAGGATATACTTTCCTCGATTGTAATGTCGTATCAGGCCACTGCGAGCTTGATTTAATCATGCTCGATGATCGATATGATGAAGTTGTGTTTGTAGAGGTGAAAACACGAAGTAGTGATTACGCTGGCGATCCCACCACTGCCATTACTCCACAGAAAAAGTACTCATTGTATAAAGCAGCTATGGCATATCTGCAGCAAAATCGACTTGTGCAAAACTTTAGGTTTGATGTGGTGACTGTGCTACCGAGTAGTATTGAGCAGTATGAAAATATTACTTGGTAAGGAACTTAATAAATCTCGTACGACGCTAACAATTTTTTATTGCCTTCAACCTGATAACTCAGCAAGTCTTGATAGATGCCTTTTTTTCTGGCCAGCTCAGAAGGCGAACCATGATCAACAATTTTACCTTGGTTTAAGACAATAATTTTGTCAACATTTTGAATGGTAGAGAAGCGGTGCGCGATAATAATGACCAGTTTATTCTTCATTAGATTCTCCAGAGCATCTTGAACCTCTTTTTCAGACTTAGCATCTAAGCTACTAGTTGCCTCATCAAGAATTAAGATAGGGGCGTTCTTGAGAATAGCGCGCGCAATCTGAATACGCTGCTTCTGTCCGCCTGATAAACGGACACCGCGTTCACCCACTTCGGAGTCAATACCTTTTGGCAGCTTCATCACGAAGTGATAGGCATTGGCGAGCTTCAGAGCACGATTTACTTCTGCTCGCGTTGCTGCATCACTACCATAGGCAACATTTTCATAGATGGTGGAAGAGAACAATTCATTTTCTTGAAAAACTAAGGCAATATTATTTCTGACAATGGTGGCATCAAGCTCACGATAGTCGAGATCTTTCATCTTTACCGTGCCACTGTTGGGGTTGTAAAACTTGAGCAACAGATTGATGATGGTAGACTTACCAGCGCCACTGTGACCCACTAACGCCACACTCTCCCGCTTATCAATGAAGAACGAAACATCATCCAGCACCGTCCCTGATTCATCGTACTTAAACTGCACATTTTCAAAACCTAACGACGGCTCAACCAACCGTTTGCGATTGACTTTTTTCCTGTAGTTTTCCGTTGAGGTCAGTTTCATCACCTCAAAGAACTCTTTTGAGCCTGCTTCGGCTGTCTGCACCTGTGTCAAGATATAAGACATAGCAAAGAGCGGCATACGAGCTTGATTTACCAACTGCAAAATCAAGACCATCTCACCAATACTTAACACCCCTATGAAAGTGTTGTAGAACACCAACACATTGATAATGAATAAGATAGCGATCAGTGATAAGCCACGAAAAAAATCATAAATATGAAAGGCTCGACTTTGGCGAGCGTAAATCTTATTGATCTCAGTTAAGTTATTTTCTAGTAGCTCATACTCACGCTTTTCAGTAATAAAGCTCTTCACTAAGCGAATATTGCTGATCACTTCCTGTATTCGGCCGCGATTGATATCTTCAATCTTGTTCTTCTTGACTTCTTCCTTGCCCCATTTGACGGTAGAGTAGTGACTCAATATTAAGTAGACCGGGAAAAGGAGGAAAGTAAAAATAGCCACTGGCACGTTATAGTAAGCCAAGACACCAATGGTTAGCACGCTCTGCAGAAAAGTTGGTACGATAAAATTTGAAGCTGTATTTAGAAAACCGTAGATGGAGGTGATGCCACGGTTTAACTGGTTGACAATTTTGCCAGAAATTTCTGAGTCAAAATATGACTGAGGTAAAGTTAGGACCTTGTCGTAAAACATCTCGGTGAGGAATTTTTTTACTCGTCCTTGAAAATGATCTCCCACTCGCTCGCTAACAACAGTGGAGATCAAACCCACTAAACTCACCAGTAATGAGATTACAATTAAATAAATTAACCGATTTAAATCACCGCCGGCACCTGAGGTCTGCGCCACAATCTCGTCAATAATAAACTTGGATAACAGTGGTGTAGCTAGTGCTAGTAGTGATGAAACGATAATCAATACTGCTAGTAAAGCTAGTATGTGATGTAAGGGTTTTGAAACCTTGATGATCTGCAGAATATTTTTCATGACGGAAAGGTATTATATGCTACGTTCTAAGGTGAAAAAAGAGTCTAGAATAAAAAAACACCCAGTCTATAAAATCTGTGTGCTGATGCTTCGTTCAAGTCGATGGGGAAAAGCCAGAACTTGGTTTACTACATTATTTGCTTCTCATGGTGATTTAGATGTTTGTCTACTTTATTCAGTAAATCTTGCATCTCAAAAGGTTTAGCAATAAAATCATTAGCCCCTGATTCTTTAGCAATATTCTCGGTATCCTTATTTGCAGAAATCATGATTATTGGTATGTGCTTTGTCAATTTTTGTCCTTTAAGACTCTTGCAAATCTTTCTGCCATCCATACCTGACATCCATATGTCCAGTAGTATTAAGTCGGGTAAGTACTTCTCTACCATAACTTCAGTCTCTCCATTAACTGTTGTTTCAACATCATAACCAGCATCTTCAAGCATGAGAGAAATAACCTCCAAAATGCCTGAATCATCATCTGCAACTAGTATTTTCTTTTTACTACTCATGCTTTATCTCCTCCTCTATCAAAGTATTCGTTTGTTCGTTTCTGGCCGTATCATGCTTGATGGGTAGTGAAAAACAAAAAGTAGAGCCTTTGCCAACTTCGCTCTCAACCCATATTCTGCCACCATGCCTTTTCACTATCTCACTGGAGATAAATAGCCCTAATCCCAATCCTGCATAGGTATCCTCAGCATCACCACCTCGAAAAAAACGTTCAAATACCTTATTCTGATTTTTCTTAGGTACACCGATGCCAGAATCCTGAACAGTGAGTGTTATGTTTTTTTTATCCCCACTTGCTTTCACAAAAATCTTTTCGTTATTAGGTGAATACTTAATTGCATTGGATAAAAGATTTGTTATGACTTGCCCGATTCTATCCCTATCTCCGCTTATAACCTTAGTTGTTGCGAGATTCTTCAAGATACTATGTTTTGTTGTTGTCAGTTGCATTTCATCAACAATATCGTTCACCAGTTCATTAAAATCAAAAAACCCTTCATGAAACTGTAATTTACCTCCATCAACGCGGGTAACATCTAGAAGATCTCCAATAAGGCTAGTTAACTTTTTTAATTGATCATCCATCTTCGATAACATTTGGACAGCCTTCTGATTTCCTTCGTTGCCAAATCTACGTTGAAGGACCTGAGTATATCCCTTGATACTTGTCACAGGAGTTTTCAGTTCATGGGTTGCGATGCTGATAAAATCATTTTTTTGAGCTTCAAGTAGCTTGCGGTCAGTAACATCACGATAGTTTATAACCACCGCATTGACATTTGGATCAGCGATTAAGTTAGTCATAGCAGACTCAATCCAGATATGCTTTCCATTTTTATGCAGTACCCGGTACACCACATTCTCGGTACTATTAGGTTTTGATAGGAGTTTTTCAAACAGTTTTGTGACAAGCTTTCTGTCATCTGGGGGGGCGAGCTCAAAAGGATTAGACAGTTTTTTCAGTTCTTCTGGTGTATATCCCATTAGTCCCTCGGTAGCTGGGCTAGCATACACAACTTTCCCTTTTCGAGTAACGAGTGCTATCGCATCAGAACTTTTTTCCGTTAGTGCACGAAACCGTTCTTCTGAACGAGCCATTTCCTCCGTGTAGTAGTTATGATAGGTGAACGCAGTCTTTGAGGCGAGCACATCACAGTAACTACCGATGATTTGACTGAACTCATATAAATCATTGGTGGACAACTCCTTGAGTAACTCTGTTTCATAAAGCTTTTTCCAGATTGCTTGTTTCTGAAATATAGTTCCGTCGACTGCTTCTTCAATGGTCAATCCATCTTTTACGGCACTTTTTGCCAGCTCTTCACCTAACTTCCTAAAAACCGCGGTGCCTTTTTCAAAATCATCCAGATTATTTGCAATAGCTTTCACTATTTTGATGTGGGCTTTGTTGTATTTAGTATGATGCTCATCGGGTACAGGGTCACTCCCGATAAGTTTCGTATGGTGAGCAGTTGCTAATTTTTGGATTGCATCAGCATTTGTTTTGAGTAATTTTTTTATTTTTGTGAATTTTTTTTGTTCTTTTTGTATGCGTGGCTTCTTAGTTAGTTTTGACAGTTGTTCTGCTGAAAACTGCAACTCACCCCGAGTTCCTACCTTTATGCCGTTGAGTTGATCTGTTTTTGCCCGTTGACGGATGGTGTTCGGATTGACACCTAAAAAAGTTGCAGCTTTATTAGCATTGAGTAATTCTGTTTCATCGTTTCCCATAAGCTTTCACACAATCTCTAACAAATAATACTAAAGTATGATTTATCCTACTAAAAAGAATGTAAGATTTGTGTAATTCTAATAAGTATCTGCTGAAGTTGAACCTATCGAAGCTGTTATGAGAAGCTATGCGCATGCTCAGTAGGGGAAACATGAAGGGTTCGCACTATTGTAAGTACCCAGCACAACGGGATTTACTCTCCGGGTATTAGCCTCGCGCTTCGATACTCCTTAATCACCAAAATATCCCCACTTCGCTTGGCGTCACGAACCTTGCTTCGCAAGTTCAACCCAATCTCTAAATCACAAGACAAAAAAAACGCCCTACGGCGTTTTTCTGCGGCTGTGACCCCGGTGGGATTCGAACCCGCGATCCCCTGGATGAAAACCAGATATCCTAACCGCTAGACGACGGGGCCAACAAGAGCTTGCCAGGCCAATATAATACCAAAAACTAAGATTATTCACTAGCACGAGTATAAAACTAGATCAAGAAATGGGAATTTTGGGCAGATACTGAAAATTAGCAGTTATGACTAATGACTGCTAACTGCCATCACTTGAGTAAAACATTGATTTATCAATCTAATTTTGATCACTTTATACAGAATTTATCTATCAATATCTATCAATATCTATCAATATATATCAGATACCATCAAATATAGAAAGACCCACGTCGAGTGGACGTGGGTCTTTTGTAGAAACTATCCCATGTAACATTGTCTTAGGGCTTCCTCGGCTGGCAGGTCATAAAAGTTGTGTGTGATGATGCCGTCGTCGAGGTAGCGTTGGTACTGATTTTGCATGTGGTCATAGAAGCCCACCGCCCACCAATACAGACCATCAACGCCTGAGGCACGAACGTAGCGACAGGTGGCCGCATAGTATCTCGCCTGGGCCTCAAAATCCACTTTGAGCTGAGGATCATTCTCCCACGGCGCCCGATAGCCGCCGGTTCGTGGAGGCATACCAACTTCAGAAAACACAATCGGCATATCCAACATTTCCTGCCAGGACTGGAGCAGACCGTGCCAGTGATACCAGGCGTTGAAGATTTGCTCTTCGCTTGCATCGTCACCCAGATTTGACAGCGGAAAGTATGCATCCACCATCAAGACATCGAGTGACGAAACGAAACCGGGTAGCGTCTGCGGATTCCAGTTCATCGAGTATGAAACTGGACCGGTATAGACCGTTCTGACTCGTTCGATTAGTGCTTCCCAACGTTGATTATACTTTGGCAAGTCCTTATCAATTGAGATCAGTTCGGTGCCAATTACCAGTCCGCCGGCACCGGCGGACTGGGATACCTGTGCATACTTCATGATTAGTTCACCATAGCTGGCGAACCATGCGTCTAAAGCTGTTTGATCATCCAGGTTATTTCCTGGTCTGATGCGGCCACGCCAACCTCCCAACCTACCATCATCAATGATGGGCTTGGGGATAACTGTGTAGCAGTAGCGATGACCTTCCTCGATGAAGATCTTGATGTTCACGACGCTTGGCGTTAATTCCTCATCTTGATAGACAACTAACGAAGTTAAGTCATCCATGAAAATGGGAAAGGTGAACATGATTGTGTTCACCCCCAACTTCCGACGTTCTAAATCTTCGAAGAAGCCTCGGGTATTGATCTCCATATGCGAGTCGTTGCCATACAGCACAACGGAAATCCCTTCCTGAAAGTCTACCTGCGGATCAAATGCATTGACCCAGTTCGCCACGCAGCGTGCGTTAATCGAAGAGGGAACAAACATCGCCACCGACAGGTACCAGAGAATGCCTACGACCGTCGTCATATCCATATTATCCTTGGCTTAAGCGGCCAGCTCCTCAACCTTCT
Organism: bacterium; assembly: GCA_030855135.1. GTDB lineage: Bacteria > Patescibacteriota > Microgenomatia > UBA1400 > PJMF01 > JALYRS01. The sequence continues at coordinate 20,661 of JALYRS010000009.1, forward strand.
TGGTGGAGGCAGCCCCTTTATGCTCGGTCTTTTGCCACATATGCAGCTTCGGGGAGAAAAACTCCTGAGCCGCGACATATGCAGCCACACTCATCAGCACCCAGTAGAATGGTGCCAGTACAGCAAAGAACACATTGCTGTACTGCTTGGTATGCATGGCGGCCAACAACACGAAGTAGACAAACGTGAAGTTGCCGAAGAAAAACGAGATAGAGGCCAAGTGGAACAGTGCTCCAGGATAGAGCTGCTGCACAAACTCGGCGCCCGTCAGAGCATAGATGGCCGTCAGACCCCAGAAAATGGGGCTGATTAGCGGTGAGAAAATCGAGCCACCCAAAGTGATGAAGATTGAGAGCAGTCCTTTCAACCCTTTCATCCGTAAAATAAACAGCGGATGGCGGGCGTAAACGGCTGCTGTTTGCATCGCACCCTTGATCCAGCGTGAACGCTGGCGAATCCAGGGACGTGGGTGAGTGACAGCTTCTTCCATGGTAGTTGAACTAAAAACTCGCGTACCAATCCCGGCTAGCCACATCTTGACTGCTAGGTCAAGATCCTCAGTCACGTTGGCCTCATCATAGCCCAGATCTTTGATGACCTGAGTGTCGATGAAGTTGGTGGTTCCACCCAGTGGAGCAAGAAGCCCAGCTTTCGCTAAGCCAGGCAGCATTAGGCGGAAGTGATTGGCATAGTCCAGGGAAAAGAGCCGGGCCAGCCAATTTTCTTTCGAGTTGGCAAAGGCGAGCATCCCCTGGACACAGCGCACGTGCGGGTGTTGTTTCCGTACCCGCTCGTAGGCAATAACTGCCTTTTTAAGCTGGTCTGACGGAGGATTGTCCTCAGCATCGTAGATGACAAACAGTTGACTTTTGGGGTCAAGTGCATTGGCATCACGAATGGCATACATGATCGCTCCCGGCTTTGTTTTCTTGCTGGGATGCTTGTGCGGACGAATGACAATAGAGAAGTTTGACGGTAGCATTTGTGCAAGTAGTGCATCAATGGTTTCTCGGTCTCGCTCCTCCACCACAAAGATCACCTGATGATCCCAATCGGGATACTCGAGTTGTTTCATGTTTGCAACCAGGTACGGCACCATGGCAGCCTCATTGTAAATAGCTACCATGACGCTGAGATACGGCCACCTGTCACGAGTGCTGTTCTGCACATCTTCATCCGTGACCTCTATCACCGCATCATTAGTGGAGATGGTGACTACTATGATTGAGTAGATCCACATCACCAAGTACATGGTGGTAGAAAGTGCGACAAAGGCCCTACCTACAGTCAGCCAACCATTAGCTTCAAAGACCACCGTATAGAACACGGCGGCCAAGATAAATACTGCCATGATCATCTGCAGGTGAGTGAAGCGAACTGCTGCACCCACTCCAACAACTTTTTTAACCAAGGCAGTCCGATCATGCAGTGCAATCTGAAGCTCAGACTTCGTCATGATTACCTCGTTCTCTACTCAACGCGTCTCAATCAGTGGAGCGCTACAGTATTCAGATGCAGTGGCTAGCTGTGGCCCTGATTTCAGGCGCCAAATTTCCAACCCTTCATTCTGATACATCAGCCGATAATGCTGACGGAATTCTGATGATTCTCTCCATCTTTCCCAGGTCTTGTCAGTGAAGACAGCTACCCTACGGGCGCGCTCAACTGTTGCTGGCCCTCTGAGGACGACCCAGCGGGCATAGAGCCATGGTTCCTCCATTGCAGGTTCCCATAACTGATACGAACCTTCATAGATGAAGTCTCCCAGATTGACTTGTGAGTCAAACTGGAACTTCTCGCTACCATATGATTCGAGCAGCACCTGACCTCCGTCATAACACTCTCTAAACCAAGTAGATCCTTGTTCTTGTGTCACGCGGAGGACAGTGGACTGGTCAAGACGAGGGTCTTCTAGAGCAATAATGCCTCCTTGAACCATACCGGCATAGACCAGTGCAGAGAATCCAACGATGAGCACCTTTGCCAGGATATACTTTCTGGCTAGGTAACCCGCAAAAACTGATACAAACAACATCATGAACAGTGCGAACCTGATGTTGTACATATCGCCATTACTTAGCTCAGGGACTTTTAGCGGTCGCTGACCAAAGTACAGCATGCCTATGAAGGCAGGATAGATGGCCAGCAGCACCAGTGGTGCTAACGACTTGGCACTGAAACGATTCTTGATCACGTACCAAAGCGCGCCGAAGATGGCCACGTAAAACAGTGGCCCTACGTTATGCAACGTCGCCAGGTGATAAGTCATGAATGACATCACTGGATTTCCAATCACAGGATCGTCTGCGGCCACCCATAAGGCTGGCTTAGCATACTCTCCAGTCTGAAACTCCAGTGGATTGCCAAAGATAATGGTATTCCAGGCCATCCAGCCAAATACACCGGCAAATGCTACGACAGGGAAATAAAAGATGTGAGCAGTTAGCTTCCAGCCCCTGAACTTGGCTAGAAAATAGACCACGATCAAGATGAGAAACTCCATTCCCAGAATAATCCAGGCTTCGTATCGTACCCAGCATCCCAATGCTATGAACAACCCGCACAAAAACGAGTACAGTAACCGATCCGGTTCCTGACAAACTTTGTACAGGTAGTAGACAGATGCTATTGTACAAAAATACAAAGCAAGCTCTGTCATAGCTGTCGACTGCATGTAGAGGATGTTGGGGTTGAAGGCGAACAGTACTGCGGCGACGAATCCTGCTCCACGATCATTGCTTAGCTCGCGGACGAGCTTGTACAAAAAGAGCGTGGTCAAGACGTACGCTACCATACTGACGATGCTACCTGCTGCTCCCGTGTGATACAGCTCATCAATGCCCACCAGGGGCAGTGACAACACATGAGTGAGAGGCAACCAGATACCTCCCAGTTGTCCAAAAGAAGTCCCACTCGTAGTGTTGTCAATCACCCGGCGGGAGATCAACAAATGACTTTGGGCATCCACATAAAGCATGGTTACCCCCTCATTAAAGTAGTGCACGAAGGCAGCAATGCTAAGAATACTAGCAATCGCCACCACCATCATAGGCACATAGTCTCGATCCGTGTTGAGCTGACGCAGCTTAGCCACTTTTACTTAATACCTTCCAACTAGGTTCTGACGGACATTCTTTTTGTTACATAGGATGTTAATGAACTCGCAAACAGCGCCTCTAAACACTGGTGTTAAGAAGTGTCGGGCGCTGAAGTTGAATCTTGCTGGTACTCGAACTATAATAGAATCGTCTTCCAGCGGGGCCATTATACAGTGCCATGTCTATAACCATTTTCTATAAGCTTATGATATAAAGCTATCTACTCTAAAGTAGTGTTGGGTTTTTTTCTAGTTGACAAAAGAAAATAATTATTTAATATTCGAGACAACGAAGATGTATCAAACTCAAAAAGCGCTAAAAACATTTATACTGCTGCCTTTACTGCTTTTTAGCCTAGTATTTTTAGCAGCTTTTTCATCTCCTGTCTCAAGTGCACCTCCAGTTGAGTTTGAAAAATCAGTGTTGGTGGAGAACCTCAACCAGCCAACAGCCTTTCGTTTTTTGCCTGATGGAAGAATTTTTATTTCTGAAAAAGAAGGTGCAATTAAAGTAGTAGACAACGGGGTCATCTCAAATGAACCAGTAGTAACCATGGTTGTCTTGGAGACAGATGCGGCAGATGAACGAGGTGTCTTAGGCATCGAGCCGGATCCAGACTTTGCCAACAACGGCTATCTCTACATTGCCTATACCACCGCCCAAAACAGAGACCGTCTTTCACGGATTACCGTAACGGGAAATACTGCCAGTATTGATTCAGAGGTGGTATTACTAGAATCCGATCAAGATGGTAACGTCTTCCATCACGGTGGTGAGCTTAAGTTTGGCCCTGATGGTAAGCTTTACTGGGCGATGGGTATGAATACCCACAACCCCAACTCACAGATTCTCAGCAACGTGCACGGTAAGATTCACCGTATCAACACTGATGGTACAGCTCCAGCCGACAACCCATTTGTGACAAATCCTAATGTTTTACCTTCTATCTGGGCCTATGGTCTACGTAACCCTTTTAGGTTCGATTTTCTCCCCAATGGTAAAATTATTGCCGGTGATGTGGGCGGGTCAGAGTGGGAAGAGGTGAATATCATCGAGCGCGGTGCCAACTATGGTTGGCCAAGTGTTGAGGGTATCTGCCCAACCTGTAGTTTTGTAAATCCACTTTTTGTCTATCCTCATACACCGCCACCTGACAGCTCTGGTTCGGTCACGGCTGCACTTTATTACACTGGCGATGTCTTTCCGCCTCAATATAGCAATGTCTTCTACTACGGAGACTACACCGTTGGTTTCATCCGCTATCTGCAGCTGGATGAAAACTACGAGAGCGTCATCTCCGATAACTTGTTTGATGATGATGCGGGTACAGTGGTCCAGCTAACACAGGGACCTGACGGCAATATGTATCAAATGAATTTTTACCCA
>JALYRS010000009.1:25154-26785 GCA_030855135.1 bacterium
TCTCTGATGGCAATCGCTCACCAATTGTGAATGCAGTTGCTGATCCAGTGGCTGGCTTGGCACCGCTATCAGTCACATTTTCCTCAGCAGGCAGTTACGATCCTGACAATGAAGAACTCAGCTACAACTGGAATTTTGCAGATGGAACAACTTCACAAGAAGCCAATCCCACCCATATCTTTACTGATAACGGAAGCTACGATGTCACGTTGACAGCCAGTGACAGTGGCAAATCAGCACAGACCAGTGTCACAGTCACTGTCGGCAACCAGCTCCCCGTTGCTGCCATCACTAGCCCCATCACTGACAGTAAGTACAATGCAGGAGATACCATCTCATTTAGTGGCACAGGCAGTGATCCAGAAGATGGAGAGTTACCTGAATCTGCTTTTGAGTGGAGTTTTAGATTCCATCATGGCACTCACACACACCCTTTTTACCAAACTGTCACAGGTAGCAAGTCAGGTTCCTTTGTCATTCCTCGGGATGCAGATAATCTCTCCAACACCTGGTATGCCATTACTCTGACTGTGACTGATGCCGGTGGACTAAAGAACACCACCACAAAGTATATTTATCCAAATCTAGTGACGCTAACTTTTACCACTAATTTCCCTGGTACAAACTACACGATAGATGGCATTCCCTACACCAATACACACACTGAACAAGCGGTAGTGGGAGTAGAACGGGTAATCGCCATGCCAAAAGTACAGTTTGTGAATGGCGTCCAGTATCGTTTTGGCTCTTGGTCTGATGGTGGCACGCAGAGCCATACCATTACCACCCCTGCTACTTCTACAGCATATCAGTCCAACTACATGATCACCGAAGCTCCAGCTGCTCCCTGGCAACTGACAGCTATAGGTCCCCAAACTGTGGGTGAAGCGTTCTTTAGTGATGATGAGCTAACAATATCCAGTGCCAGTGAAGATATTTGGGATACTTTCGATGGTCTGATGTATGTTCATCAACCGCTAAATGGCGATGGCCAGATTACAGCACGTGTTACCTCACAAACAGATACGAATGAGTGGGCCAAAGCTGGCGTAATAATCAAAGACTCAACAACGTATAGGTCACCATATGCCATGATGGCTGTCACTCCAGGTAATGGCTATACCTTTCAACATAGTTATAACGCTGGCACTGATCCAGGGCCTTATACATTTCCCAATGCTTGGGTTAGGTTGAAAAGAGAAGGCAACACGATTACAGGTTTTACCTCGCCTGATGGTCAAAACTGGACTCAGGTCTCACAAGCCACACTTAATCTTAACGATGACATCACCATGGGATTATTTGCGACGTCGCATCATGGACTGCTTACTAGCACCGCCATCTTTGACAATATTACCGTTGAAACAGGAAAGGTAGCTGCACCTTGGGTATCTGAAGATATTGGTGCGCCAAGAAATGCTGGCTCCAGCAGTTATGCTAACGGCGTCTATACACTTAACGGAGCCGGTGATGATATTTGGGACACCACCGATCAGTTCCATTTTGTGCACCAAAGCCTGCCGGCCAACGGTGAAATAATTGCCCGCGTAACTTCGTTGAGTAATACCAACGACTGGGCCAAAGCCGGTGTGATGATGAAAGAATCAGCCACCGCTCTATCTCCTTATGCC
>JALYRS010000045.1 GCA_030855135.1 bacterium
CGCGTTGTTGTGCAGTAATTCATTGGGAATTAGCCATGTGCATTCAATATCTCGAGTTTTAAAAAATGAACTCAGTGAGAATAAAACTCCTGCAGTGTTGTTTACCACAAATAAATTTTGACCTTCGTAGAAACCGTGATTATGATGATGGAGGACTATTCCCATCTCACGGCTTTGAGAAAATCGTTGCGCTGTATTAAATGCTTCAGTGCCAGGCTCTGCAGTGACCTTTTTACTTGTCACAATCACACCCGGCAGAATCTCGACGATTGATTGCTCATCTCTATTGGCTATTGTTTCAAAGTCAGTGTGTGGCACTGATAGCTTTCGAATTAGTTGCTGCGCTTCTCTTGCTCTCGCTAGAGACTCTGTATCTGATTTAAGCAGTTCTGCCCATTGAGCTGGTGAGTAGTATCTCTCTGGTCTCATAATAGTAGTGAAGAGTAAATCAGGGTACTTTCTTTGTAAAGATACGCATGTAAAGGAAATTCGGAGACTAGACATAACTTATAAATACCTATAAACTCTTACCTTCATATGGTTCTTCAAAATATGATTAAGCACAGAAAAATCCTTGCTGGTATCCTTTTACAGCTCCTGTTCTTGACCATTAGCATTATATCTCCTCATGCTGTTTCAGCCATTACAGTTGATAACCCATTTACGGATACTACCCTCTATATAGATAGAGACTCCCAGTCATATCGTAAGTATCAGCAACTACTACAAGATAAACCAGAAGAAGCGGCTATCCTGAGTAAAATTGCTACTACTCCACAAGCAGCTTGGTTTAGTGGTTCAAGTACCTCAATCAAAGCATCAGTTGATGCCTACATCACCAAGGCAAGTAGCTCTAATGCAGTACCAGTACTGGTTCTCTATAACATTCCCCAACGTGACTGCCAAGGATACTCGGCTGGGGGTACGTTGTCCGCAGAAGAATATCGAAGTTGGATAAATGAACTAGCACTGGGAATTGGCAATCGTCGCGCAGTACTGCTTTTCGAGCCAGATGGGTTAGGTTTACTTAACTGTCTATCAGCTGATGATAAAGCCGCACGCTTGTCCTTATATCGCCACGCCATGGATATTTTTGCCCAGAACCCTAATATTATCACCTATATAGATGCTAGTATGTGGGTGGCGCCTAAAGAAATGGCGGTGTTGCTCAAGCAGGCAGGCATTACCAACGCTCGTGGGGTGGTGGTAAATGTATCTGGCTATGAAACCTCTGAAACAAGTGCTAACTATATTAATGCAGTTAAAACTGAGCTCGGTCTAAGTATTTATGGCCTGATTGATACCTCAAGAAATGGAGTTGGTCCTGATGCAACAGGTGAATGGTGTAACCCAGCCGGTAGAGCTCTTGGCACTCGACCTGGTATTGTTACGAACTCTGAGATTGTTGATGCCAATTTATGGGTCAAGCGGCCGGGTGAATCTGATGGTCAGTGTAACGGTGGGCCAGCTGCCGGTCTCTGGTGGCAGGAGTACGCTTTAAGATTGATAAATCAGGCAGTCAATCTAGAGGAACAAGTGCCGCTTTTGCCAATACCAATTGAAGTTACCAGCCCTGAGGTACTATCACCACCAGTAGAGGTTACCACTCCAGCTCCTACTCAACCTCAAACTCCTACACTAACTACTAGCCCATCAACTCTGAAAATCTATGCTGCTGGGACAGTTGCTGCCGGCAGTTATCCCGATTTAGAGCTACTAATCAATGGTCTTTTAGTAAAAAAATACCCCAGTATCGCTGGAAAGCCCATGAACAGAGAGTTTATTGAGCTAAGCTATACTCAGTCAGAAAAGATCCTGCCAGAACAAGTTAAACTGCAATTCAGCAACGATGCAGCTACTGCAACAGAGGACAGAAACCTCATGATTGATAAGATTGTAATTGACGATACTGTGTATCAAACAGAAGCCATATCTACGACTTCTGTAGGTAGCTGGAACGCATTAGCCGGCTGTAACTTGGGCACTAAACAGTCTGAGTGGTTGCACTGCAATGGCTACTTTAAGTATCAATCAACTTCCGAAGTTCAGCCAGCTACCACAGCGCTAACCTCCCTCCTTAATCCGTTGCCAGCTGCCATCACCGGCAGTGAGTATAAAGCAGAGTACTTCAATAATCGTCGTTTATCTGGTACTCCAGTGTTAGTACGGTCGGAGACGCAAGTACAATATGATTGGGGCAATGGTTCACCGGCTCCTGAAGTCCCGTCAGATAATTTTTCCGCCCGCTGGAGTAAGACACAGGAGTTTGCAGAGGGTATTTACACCTTTACCATGACTGCTGATGATGGGGTGAGAGTATTGCTTGATAAGGAAGTTCTCATTGATCATTGGAAAGATCAGGCTCCAACTACATCAATCGTCTCCGTTCCAGTTTCCGCAGGCTCTCATAAAATAACAATTGAGTATTACGAGAACGGTGGTGGGGCAACGGCTAAGTTTGCTATGAGTGCCGCACCACAGCGTCTGGCAGATAGTTATACTGCAGAGTACTTCAACTCAAAGAACCTACAAGGCTCACCAGTTTTGCTAAGAAGTGAAGATGCTATTAATTATGATTGGCAGAACAATGCACCCGCTCCGGGTATTTCCGCTGATAACTTTTCTGTGCGATGGCGAAAAACTGTCACGCTCGCTGCCGGTAGCTACCGTTTCTCTATGACCGGAGATGATGGCTATCGAGTGAAGCTTGATGGAACCGAGATTCTGAGTCGTTGGCAAGATCAGGCAGTAACTACTACTGCAAGGATAGTACAAATTCCAGTCGGCGAGCATGAGATAGTAGTAGAGTACTATGAAAACTACGGTCGATCGATAGCAGAGTTTCAGTACGAAAAAGTTGAGTAAGTACTAGTTTAATGCCAAGATGGCAGCGTTTAGTAATAGGGCAAAGCTTACCCAGCAAATATAAGGCAGTAATAGGTAAAAAGCTGTACGCGATATTAGCCAAAACCTCCTCATCGTTACGATTATAGATATCCACATTAGAACGATAGTTATTAAACCAAGCAATGGTGATCTGAGTCCAAAAAAAATAGGTGACCAAATACCATTTAAAAAAAGTTGAATCAAGAAGGCGAAAATCGCTGACTTAATTTTTGACTTCTTCCAGTCTTGTCGCCAAATTAGGTACAATGACACACCCATCAGAAAATATAGAAGAGTCCAGGCCGGCCCAAAGAGCCAGTTGGGAGGGGCAAAGAAGGGTTTGTTGAGTCCTTCATACAAATTGGGAATGGCATTTATCGTAAACGGCGTGCCTAGTATACCTATCGCTTCACAGCCAACCACGGAAATAAGTAATTTTTGCCAGTCCTTAAGCATATTTTTAGTATAGATCAACAAGGTGATTCAGCGTACTGTCATAACTAAAAAAAAAGCATACTATAAGTGCAACATAAAAAGTTGTTTACTGTCCGTAAAGGAGCATATGAAGTGCGATACACGTAAAGTGGGAATCATTGGTATGGGAAAAGTAGGTATTACCGCCGCCTATGCGTTACTACTACGTTCTGTTGTGGATGAGCTGGTACTCGTCTCAAGGTCACTGGATAAAGCAGAAGGTGAAAAACTAGACTTGGAACACGGTCAATTATTTTTAGAGCCTGCCAAAATTACTGCCACCGATGACTATGCCGAACTTGCTGGCTCAGATGTAATTATCATCACAGCCGGAGCGGCTCAGAAGCCAAGACAATCAAGACTAGATTTAGTGACTGAGAATAGAATGATAATGACGGAGTTACTGCAAGAAATTAAACCGTATGTAGATAACGCGGTAATTGTGGTAGTAAGTAACCCAGTTGACATTCTGACCTATCAAATTGCGGAAGCTCTAGAGTTGCCCAAAGGAAGAGTACTAGGTACCGGAACTATGTTAGACACCGCTCGTTTTCGCTTTCATTTGAGTGAAGTACTGCATGTCCACCCACGAAGTATTCATTCTTATATTTTGGGTGAGCATGGCGACAGCTCGTTTCCCACCTTGGCAAGTGCTACTGTAGGTGGCCAGCCGTTAGCTCATTTTCCCAACTACTCATCTGCACAAGCACAGCAAGCATTCATCCAGACTAGAGAAGCGGCTGCTCAAATTATTCAGGCCAAGGGAGCGACATACTATGCTATCGGAGTAGTCATCACTAACTTAGTTAAAACAATTTTGCACGATCAGCGCTCAGTGTTGCCGATTTCTACACCTGTAGATGAGTATTATGGTCAATCTCAGCTGTCAGTGAGTGTGCCTTGTGTTATTGGTAGAAATGGTGTCGAGCAAATCTTGAAAATTAAGTTATCAGAAGAAGAGCAACAGCAGTTTGCTAAGTCATGTGCAGTAATTAAACAGTTTACAAAGTAAGTTGATTTAGTTAAGCTCTGGTCATTATTGCCGGCAAGAAAGAATAGCCAATGAAAGCAGCTCCAAGTGAAGATCATTACAGTTAACGACTCAATGCAGCAAAAATACCACTATGTTGTATCGGTTGATCCGGGAAAAAATTTCTCACCCGAGTTTACGCCTGATCTCACACCCGCAGAAATGCTAAAATTGGGTGTCTTTGGGGGAAAGTATATGACTGACTGCAGAGATGAGTTCCCTGCTTCATGGTTTAAAGATGCAAAGCTGGCTTTTGACCATCGTGAGGCAAAACTTAACTTCTTTGGCGTGAACGCAAGTATGTCACTGGCATATTGGAGAGCCAAGGGCTGGATTTACGATGAAGATCCTCGTGGCTGGTTTCAGTGGTACTGTCGGTACTATATGGGTAGAAGATTAGTTGAAGAAGACAGACGCCAGATAAAAAGATGGAAAGCCATGAAGCGTCATATTGCCCAAGTTAAACTCAATTGCCAGCAAGGTAACCTTGGCTGTAGACCGGTGCAACGCCAGGCCTTGCTACATTGGGCGTATGACTCACGAAAGATGTAAGCAATACTGAACAACTTCATGTTTTTGGGTACATTCATCACACTTTAATTGTTTATAATCCTGCTAGTACAAAGCAAATAAGGAACATATGCTCAATCTTACCAACATCATGATTGGATCTCCTGATCCTAAAGCCTTGGCTGCGTTTTATGAGAAAGTTCTAGAAAAGAAACCAGAGATGATCGATGGTGACTGGTACGGCTTTTCGGCCGGAGCGTGCTTTATTAGTATGGGCCCTCACGACAAGGTTAACGGACAGTCGCAGAATCCTGAGCGTTTAATGATCAACTTTGATAGTGATCAGGTAAAACAGGAGTTTGAACGGATTAAATCACTAGGGGCGAAGGTTATCGCTGAGCCTTATAGTATGGGTGCTGAGGGTGAAGTTGAGTACTGGATCGCCACCCTGGCCGATCCTGATGGTAATTACTTTCAGCTCACCACACCATGGGACGCGAAAAAGTGATATCTAAACTTAAAAAAGTTGTCACTATCATAAATCCCGCCGCTGGTAACGACTCCCCGGTGCTGTCGTTACTTAATACTGCTACTCATGAAAACTCGATTACAAACGAAGTGCTCGTCACCCAAAAACCGAGTGATGTCGCCAAATTTGCTCGTCGGGCACTTAAGTTAAAGCCAGATGCTGTAGTAGTCTATGGTGGAGATGGCACGGTGGTGAGCGTGGCGAAGGCTCTCTATACCTATAAGAGTAAGGTGCCATTAATTCTCCTTCCTGGGGGTACAGCCAACGTCATAGCTAAAGAACTCCTAATTCCCAATGACTTAGCGGAGGCACTCAAGATATTTGGAAGAAAACCAAAAGTTGTTGAGCTAAATACTGCAGCGTTTGGCAAAGAGTTTATGCTTCTACGAATTGAAGTGGGTATTTTAGCAAAGATGGTGCAGCAGACAAAATCAGAGGCAAAATCATCTTTAGGCATTATTGCCTATCCCATAACCGCCTTAAAAGAGGCCATGAATGCAACACCCATGAAGTATACCTTAACACTTGATGGTAAAAAAAGAGTCGTGGAAGGTGTGGGCTTGATGATTGCCAACGTAGGCAACATTGGTATTCCCGGTGTCTCTCTTCAGACTAAGGTGAGTAGTAATGATGGACTGCTAGATGTATTCGTCTTAACTTCAAGTGGTCTAAGTACATTGGTAGCGGTGAGCAGTAGTGCACTGATTGGTACCCCAAAACCGTTAACGTTAAAGCATTGGCAAGTCAAAAAAGTTTCAGTTAGCTTTATGCCTAAGCAAGTGATTATTAAAGATGATTTACCGGTGATGGCGGCACGCTTCACGGTCAGTATGAACTCAGAGAAGGTAACAATCCTAGTATGAAACTTTGGAGGATACTTTCCAGTGCCGTTAAATCATTAGCTATCACTTTGCAGAGGAGCTTTGACCACACCTATCGGAGGTTGGTTGGTGTGCCTACGCATCGCTACAGTGAAATTACGCCCCAGCTATATCTTGGCGGACAGTACAGTAAAAGAGGCTTTGCCATCCTCAAAAAACGTGGCATTACCGGGATTGTCAGTATGAGAACTACTCCACGAAAGGAGCTACCTGATTTGGGAGAAGTACATTTTCTCCATCTACCCACCCCTGATCAGAAAGCACCGGCGTTGGCAGATCTGCAAGCAGGTGTAGCATTTATGGATAAAATTATAAGAAATGACGGAAAAGTCTATGTTCACTGTTGGTATGGTGAAGGTAGAGGACCAAGTATGGTGGCGGCATACCTGATTTCCACTGGTTTGACGCTCGATCATGCATTGGATCAAATTAGAGCTGTAAGAGGTTTTATAAAAATTACCAACGAACAAACACAGCGCTTGGTAGAGTTTGAGCAAATTACTACAAGTCTGATATAATAGAAGAGTCCTATAGTGATCGATTGACACCTTAGCAAAAAGGAGCAGTAAAATGCTGCTAAATCACACCTTTGACATTGTTAAAGGAAGGCGGTTGACTCTCATAGTGAAGGGGCGTCCAGGGCAAGATGCAAACATTGAGTTTTCACTCATCTTAGAGTTTGTTACCTTGCCCGACGGTCGCTGGGCAATGACTCTGCACGAGAGCTGCCAAGTGCCTGTTGGTATTGAGATTACCTATCTTCAAACGGAAGATGTGGTGATCCTCAACGGCACTGTCTACTGGCTCGCTGGCATGAATGGTATGTGTCTCCATTTCGAAGGGGATGTCTACCAGATTGCCAAGCTACTGTCGGTCGACGACATCGAGGGTACCATCTACTTTACCCACCTGCCGAAAGAACTCGGCGGTGACGGGGAAATCTGGTACGATCTGAATCAGTGGAATGAGTAGTCTCCTGGCCGTGGGTATACCCACGGCCTTTTTGTTTCATCTTGTAAATATCATAGAGGCTCTTCATACTTGAGGAAATAAAACAGGTGATATTGTGATGATTCGTACAAAATCAAGACCACGACCAGTACTAGCAGTTGTTTTGAGGATATTATGTCAAGCTTTAAAAATCTTGTTGCTACTACTCTTCTTGTGGTTTGTTGTGCCTCGAATCTGGATAGGTATATCTCGAGCCGCTGTATCATTTGGTACTCAAACAGGTTTACTAGCCGTAGAGATACCAGTGGCTGGAACAGGCTCAATGTACCCAACATTTCCTAGGGGTGAGGGAGAAGATAAAATGGCGTTAGCCAACCAAGTAGTTAGCCGGGCCGGAATGTTTGCCTACCCTAAGGGTATTACACTCTTTAATACAACATACTTTGGCCACCAAATTGGTAGAGGTGATATTGTAGTTGTTGAAAATGAAGCCACCAGAGTCGCAACCCAAGAGCTCTATGGTGAGTCCACCGGCTGGATAAAAAGAGTGATTGCGATTGCTGGTGACACCTTAGAGTTAAGAGACGGTATCGTGTACCTCAACGATCAAGCTTTAGCAGAACCCTACACTGCTCGATCACGCTCAACCTTTGCTCAAACGTTCTTACAAGACTGCACAGAAGTACAGGTCCCAGACAACTCGATCTTTGTCATGGGTGATAACCGAAAAGGTAGTGGTGATTCTAGGGAAGTTGGCTTCTTTTCCTTAGATGATGTTGAGTATGCTTTACCTTTAGCAAATCAGTCGGGTGAGTTAGCCGCTAACTGGCGTGATACGGCTGAAGATTTTGATGACTCGGCGAGAATTACCTTGAATAAAGATCTCTATCTTAAACAACTAAATGAAGAGCGTGCAGCTGCAGGAGTCAAACCACTTCGCTACGAATCTAAGTTACAGCAATCAGCTGCCAAG
>JALYRS010000080.1 GCA_030855135.1 bacterium
TTATAACTATGATTGTGACAGCCAGCAATATCAGTACAGCTCGCTGTGACTGTGTGGGTATGTGAGCCCTCGGTACTCGTTCCAATAAAAGATACCGAGTGCGAGTGACTCCCTGTATAATCAGTGGTGCCAGTTACGCTATGACTATGACTTCCTGCTGAATCTGCACTTCCTGATAAAGTAAGAGAAGAAATGTTATGAGTGTGACCACTATCAACTGTGTCTGAGAGAACAGAGACAGTACTACCGCCGAGAGTATTATCGACACTTGTTGTTGTGTGACTCATCGAAGCATAGCCTGTATCAGTCGCACCAGAAGCACTACCTGAAACGGTGTGCGTGTGGTCACCACCAGAACCGGTATAAGCACCACCTAATCCGTGAGAGTGGTCGCCCGATGAATCAGTAGAACCAGATGCTGAGTGCGAATGACTACCGTCAGAAGATAAGGTGACTGAAGAGAGGGTGTGAGAGTGGTCAGCTACGTTACTTGTAGTACCACTAAATGTATGGCTATGAGAACCAGCAAGACCTGTGTTCCCTGTAACAGTATGTGCATGCGTTTCAGTTCCCGATGTTGCTCCTGATGTTAAAGCCCCTCGCAAGAAGCGTGGAGTAGCCGCTGAAGCGCCGTTGAGGTTTGGGAGTGTTTGGCTGTTGTACACTGAACTAGCGTCAGACAGAACTTGACCATTACATTCAACCCAACTCGTACTCAATGCAGGGGTATTGGCAAATGACTTGTGCCAAGCTGTGATTGAGCCAATTGGAGTGAGACTCGCGGAAGATGCTTTGAGCGCGAGAGCCGCAACGAGGTCTGCTTGGTTAGAAAGTGTACCAGTGATGGAGCCCCAAGCACTTGAACCTCCGCCACTTCCTAAAACATAACGGCCATTAGTTTTAGTCAGGCCAGAGACATCAACATCATCGAGTTCAATTATTGAATAAGTTTTAGATGATTTAGAAGCTTGAAAGACAATTTGCTGAATATCAGGAGTATTTTTTAAATCAGTATATTCTAAACCCCTTTCAAGTAATTTCTTTTTTATTTGTTCCGAAGTATCAGGTGATCCATCCTTGCCATCCTTTCCATTTTCAGGAACTGGGATAAATGGTACAACCTCTGAAATAATTTTTGCATAATCAACCTCTGCATCTTTACCATCGGCGCCTTTTTCCCCATCTTTTCCGTCAATAGGTTTTGGAATCTTTGCAACAATCTTTTCTACTACTGTCTCCTTTTGGGTAATAATCTCAGGTAGTTTTTCTAAGACTGACTCAATGATTTTGTTCTCATCTAAAGGTAGCGCATCTTTACCGTTTTCACCTCTAAGACCCTTAACTTGAATCTTTTTTACATTTGTAAATTTAGAGACTTTCATATCAAAAAAAAGCAAAGAAATTAGAGTTTGTCGCTACAGTCGTCTCGGTAGAAGTAGAATTATTTGCTGTACCTGTCCATGCATAGGTAAATCCACCAGCAGAAGTTGCACCATCGAAATACCCATTGAGTGATCCTGAGACTTCAAGGAGTACGGCATCGGCGTAACAATCCCACGCTGCGCCATCTGATTGGTTCAGGATGAGGTTTACCGTCATTGATTTATCTACCGTGGCGGTAAATGTTAGAGAGTGACGAGTGAAACTACCTGTTGAGGCAGTTTGTGCTGTGCTGTAATAACCAGATGCACCTCCCGCTTCTTCAAGAGCGATTTTAAATGTTTTTGCCGCAGAGCCTTTTATGTAAACTGATAGGGTGTAAGTAGTACCATTCACAATCGAGATATTGTTCGTATCATTCATGCGAACCTTGTATCGCCATTCTTCAAATGTCCCGATTGCAGTCATGGCAGCTTTAAGACTAGCTGAACCAACCTGACTTGTTCCTGTATCGCGAGTAATCGTTAAAGTCCCAGCCCCATTGTTCTCACCCGTAACATTGGCGGTATCTACTTCAAACGAAGGGTTATAAATTAGATTTGTTCTGACTGCCATATTAGAAGTTATTGAGAACAGCTAATAAATCCCATTTTGTATCAGCGGCATTGTATATAAACCCAAGGTATAGCGTCTTGCTAATAACTGTCGTACTTGGGAGCGCAAGATCAGAGGATGCTCGGTAGATTGCATTCCAAGTTAAAGCTCGTGCAGTACCATTGTCCTTAATTCGGATCATGAGCTTCTGTCCGTCTGTTGGTGTTCCGGTAGGTGCGGCAAAAGCATCAGCAACAGCAAGTGCTGTGACATTCCACTGGTCAACTGAGTCAGCAGTTGGTGTTGAAGTTGCGCTACTTGTTTCCGTTCCTATTCGTGCAGTTACTCGCTTGTTAGTAAATGTGTTTGTTGATGAAATGCTAGGAATAACAACACCTTCAACTGCAAGAACTCCTGCTGCTGATCGAGTAAGTGTTGTGTCTGAGGCATTACCGAGCTCAAGAGACCCGACACCAAGTGCTAATGATGTTGAGTTTACGAGTCCTGATATTGGAAGTCCTGTACAGTTGGTAAGAGTTCCTGATGTAGGTGTACCAAGGAGTGGTGTGACTAAGGC
>JALYRS010000081.1 GCA_030855135.1 bacterium
TATAATTTGATACTTTTCTTTATATATTGATTCTATTCTTAAAAATGAACTACCACCTGAGCAAATTACAGAGATTCCTGCTACGCAAAACAACTCGGTATCGTACAATAACCCCTATGTTAAGCCATACGTATGACGTCCTTAGTTCAGGATTACCAGTGATCCGCATTCCCATGCCCTCAGTTGAGTCTGTCACCGTGTTAGCCTTAGTTAACACTGGCTCACGCTACGAAAAACCTCGAGAGTATGGCATTGCTCATTTTTTTGAACATATGGTCTTTAAGGGCACACAGTCGTATCCTGATGCACAAGCATTAGCAAGTGCAGTCGATAGCGTAGGAGCCGATTTCAATGCCTTTACCAGCAAAGAGTACACCGGTTACTATGTTAAATCTGCTAGCAAGGACATACGACTGGCGCTAGATGTAGTTTCAGACATGTTGATGACACCAACCTTACGTCAGGAGGACATCGATCGCGAAAAAGGTGTCATCATCGAAGAGATGAATATGTATGCCGATATTCCGGCCCGACACATCAATAATCTTTTTGATCAAATGATGTTTCAAGGCAGTGGCTTAGGTCATGACATTATTGGCACTAAAGAATCTGTATGTAGTTTGCTCAGTATAGATTTTCAATCATTTCTGCAGCAGTGGTATGGCAACGGCAATATGTTACTGGTACTGGCCGGTGACGATAGAATCTTAAAGAAAGATGAGACTCTAAAGTTGGCTAGCGAGATGTTTGAAAAAGAAACATCCGAGCGAATTAAAGATAAAGTTAAGTTGGAGCGATACATGCCAGAGCAGCCGCTGGCACCTTTCAGATTGAGAGTAGAGTACAAAGATACGGAGCAAGCACATTTTGTACTCGGATGGCCGGGATTAAAACGAAACAACCCAGATCGCTATGCATTATCTTTGCTCAGCACAATTATTGGCGGCAACATGAGTTCTCGTCTTTTTACCGAGATTAGAGAGAAACGTGGACTGTGCTACTACATTCACGCTGATACTGATATGTATCACGACACTGGTCTACTGGGTGGAGCGGCAGGGGTTGATCCTAAAAGGGTAGAGGAAGCAGTAAAGGTTACGATCGCTGAATTTGAGGATATTGTTAGTCATAAAAAGCCGATTACATCCTCTGAGCTACAAAAGGCAAAAGACTACATTGCTGGTAAGATGCTGCTGGGTTTTGAAGACAGTGAGAGTGTGGCCCAGTACTTTGGTATGCGACAGCTGCTCTCAGATGATATTGAAACGCCTGAACAAGTACTCGAGAAGGTTCGTGCTGTAGAGCTTGATGAGCTGGCCTCAGTAGCAGAGAAGCTAATCCTGCCCGGCGAGATGCGCTTTGCGGTGATAGGCCCATTTAAAGATCCAAGCATGTTTGAGAAATTAACTGGTGCCACTCAAACAATGGCTGTGGGTGGAGATGTAAAATAGTAGTCATTAGTAATAAGTATATAAAAAGTAAAGGAAGCTATGAAAAAACAGCGAACAGCAGTTTTGGTAAAGCCAGATGGAATGCAACGTGGCTTGATCGGGGAGATCATCAACCGCTTCGAGCGCAAAGGTCTTAAGTTAGTAGGCTTGAAAATGGTCCAACTTAGCGATGAGCAGTTATCAGAGTGGTACACCGAGCATAAGAACAAAGGTTTCTTTGGTGATCTCAAGTCATTCATGGCTCAGATGCCAATTGTAGCGATGGCTTGGGAGGGTATCGACGCCGTACCGGTAGTGAGAAAATTAGTTGGTACAACCTTAGGTAGGGAAGCAGAAGCTGGCTCAATTCGAGGTGATTTTAGTATGAGTCAACAGCTCAACTTAATTCATGCTTCAGCCAACGAAGGCGATGCGGATCGTGAGCTGGCTATTGTCTTTACTGACAAAGAAATTTTTGAGTATGCAGGTGCTATGGATCACGTCATCTACGCTGCTTTTGAGTTAAACTAATTTTTCTACGATTTTTGGGAATAGTTTTTCCAGTGCCGCATTACTTCGTCAAGACTTTGTCCTGACAAGTATGCGGCATAGTTGATTAAGAAGATAAGTGCGATCACTGAGCTGCGGCCATTGAGCTCGGGTACGGCAGTTGGCACAGTGTAAGTAGTATTTAACAACTCGTGAAAGACTGCCAAATGCTGAGGAAAGTTTTTGGCGGTCATACCTTCGGCAAACTTGATACACAGTGGTAAGTACTCACCTAACTGTAGTTTTGGGTCAAAATGTTGCACAAATTGTTGTAAGTTGCTTTGTGCTTCTTCCTGTTCTTTGGCAGCTCTTTCTGTCTTAGCACTTTGTTTTTTTTCCTTTGGTTTTTCTGGTTTTGGTAGAACTAGTTCCTTGTATAAGGTCGGTAACTCTTGATCTGCAGGCCGTGGTCTTTTCATTCCTTTAAATCGTTTGTACTTTTCTGGCACCGTGGCTGGTATCTCCATTGGTGCTGCTACAGTGTCTGTTCGCTCCCGACTTAACGTATCTGTAAAGGTATCGATGTCAGTGCCTCGAACACTACTATAT
>JALYRS010000046.1 GCA_030855135.1 bacterium
AATTGAACCTGCTTAGAAAATATCCGGTGAGGACATATCCATGCAGGATACCTATATTATACCATTTATTATAAGACTGTCAAATAGTATCAAAATATATCTGTTATTGGTGGTGATACTTAAGGCGTAACTGCTGCATCAGGACTTGGTTGGACGAACTCTAGGACGTCAGCATCGATTTTCATAGTTTGGCCCATTTTACGGTCATCGTAACGCATCTCTGCCATCCATTGGTTAACGGAGCTAGCCCAGCTACCGTTGCTACTCGGGGTGTACTTGGTCATGATGGCCTCCGGCGTAGTCAGGCCGATGTCGATATAGTTAGCCTTTAGCTCGCGGGCGGCTCGTTCAAAATTTGATTCAAAGTCTGGAAACGCCAGTGTGCCTCGGGAGTGTACCCCAAAGCCTAGACAGTTAAATGAGCCAGGTGGGATGGCTTTGCAGAGATTACTTTCCTGCATCGCAATCGCTGGTAGCAGACGGAAATCGACATTGTAGCGGTCCGCAATTTGAACAAATACTTCGCCGTAGTGGTCATATGGCTTTAGGGGTGAGTCATAGCGCTCAAGAAAACGTGAGACCAGGTGAGCCCGGGCATCTTCTGCCTCAACAATCGTTTCTACTCCCTTCACCTCACCTCGTTTATAGGTGTTTTGGGGTGCGGAAACAGCGACAATCACAGCTGGTTCACTGAATTGAGTGACAAGTTGGGGTGTGGGCGTGAAGGCTAATAAGCTAGCTGCAGACGTGAACAGTACTCCGAGCGACAAGATTAGCCAAGAGAAAATAATATAAAACTGTTTCATTACCCTCCAGTATATCAAATGTTTTTCACTCGACAAAGCACTCTAAAAATGATATCCTATAATTGTGAAATATGTAGCAATTTTAGCCCTATCTGTAAGTCTATTTTTACTCAGCCTATCTCCAATTAAGGCTCAAGGTGAGGTTCTGGGTATTCATATACTGCATCCTTATGAGTTAGAAGAGGCTAAGGCGCTGATCGCAGATGAGCAAAATACCGAGCAATGGCACTATGTGACTATACCAGTTACTTTGGCCGACCTAGAAAAAGAGCTTGAGTGGCAAGAGTTTTTCAATAAAGCCAGAGCAGAAAAAATTATTCCCCTAGTGCGGCTGACAACCAGGTTTGAAGATGAAGCGTGGACAGTTCCCACTCGATCAGAGATAGTTGAGCTGCTTACATTCTTAGGCAAACTTGAGTGGCCTACCGAAAATCGCCATATTATTGTTTTTAATGAAGTAAACCATGCCAAGGAATGGGGAAATACCATCAACCCAGCAGAGTATGCGTCGGTGCTCCACTTTACAGCGTCTTGGGCTCACTCTGAGCAGAAAAATTTTATAGTGTTACCAGCGGCGATGGACTTAGCTGCGCCTAATGGAAAACAAACAAGCGAAGCTTTCACCTACTGGAATGCTGTTCATACGGCAGACCCTGATGTCTTAAAGGTCATCGACGCCTGGAACTCACACTCCTATCCTAATCCAGGGTTCAGCTCGTCTCCCCAACTGACTGCTCAGAACTCAATGAGAGGTTTTATTCACGAGCTAAACTTTGTCAAAGAAAAAACTGGTCGTGACTTACCTGTCTATATTACCGAAACAGGATGGGAAACTAACAGACAAACTACTCGTTGGTTGGAGTCGTATTATCAATATGCGCTTGAGCATATTTGGTCACATCCACAGGTAGTAGCTGTGACCCCATTTTTACTCAAAGGTTCACCCGGACCATTTAGCGGCTTTAGTTTCTTAGATGACGAGAGTAAGCCAACAGCTCAGTACAATGCGCTCAAAAAGGCACTTAGTACTGTCAAAGCTAAGGAAGATAACTAATTTCTCATCTGGCTGATACCAGCCGGATTCAAGTTAATGGTCGGCTGGCTGATTGACGTGACCACGTACTGGTAGGCACGGTGCCACTCTGCATACTTTGCTTGGATAGACTCGAGGTTGGGCGAACCAAACTGTGACTGTAACTGTACAAAAGTAGCTACCTTATCATCCCCATATTTTTGGAGTGACTCGGCCACCTCATCACCCGTACGAAATTTAGGTGTTTTTGAGTGAAATTTGCTGGCGTATGTCACCAACTGTTGCGTAGGAGTGGTCGGCACGTACTCACCGGGTGGTAGAGCTAGGCCGAAGCGCGAAATATCATCGCTGGTTAAACCAACCCCAGCGTGTACTCGCGCAGCTGCTACTACTTCGGGATGGCAGCCTGCTTGTTCCAGTACCTGAGCGCCGATGACTGTATGCTGGGCGTAAGGTTTATCACTTGGCAAACTACCAGGCATCCACTCAAAGCCACCACAAAAATAGGTGCCCACGTCATGAAGCAGTGCCGATTGAATTGCTACTGGTCGATTAATCTGTGTCTGATCAAAAGCCTGAGTATCAAGTAACTGAATCACGATTTCACTCACAATGACAGAGTGAGTCCATACCAGATCCAGGAGTAACTCAACAGTAGTGTATTGGCGGTGAAAGGCAAACTCACCAGGATAGATATCCTGACTAACAAACGTTCGCATAGCATGGTTGTATCATGGCATGCCTGGAGTCAGCAAGGCGGGTATTTATTATTATAGGACAAAATATGGTATACTATTGTCCTGTCTGATGATATGCGATACCAGGTAATCTGGGTTGCTAGTTAGACAGTATTCGCTCATTAATTAGAAAGTGAAGTCAGATGAATATCTTCGAAGATGGTTCGTCAGGTGGTCGTTATACACCGCCTGTGCCCGTTGCGTGGGTTCTGGAGCAGCTTACAAAAGCTGGTGGGAACCCTTCAGATCTCGACACAGCAGTAAAGCTGGTAGCGGCCGCGCATGGCCGTGCAGGACACGAGCTGCCCAGCAGCAGCGATGGAACTGATCCTGCAAACGCTGTGGCACGAGCGCAAATCACGCGGATACTCATCGTCGCGGTTTCAGAGAGTGTCGACCACACCCGCAAGAACTTTCACAAATACATACGTGAAGCACTTCGCCTCTAGTAAATGATAACATGAGCAACTGGGCGCGGTAGGAACCGCGCCCTTTTTTTGATTATTTTTTAGTTTTATTAACGCAGTCGAACGCGATTTGGTGAATAGGACCGTAGACTTGACCATAATCCGACCAAGCAAAGTCTGGAGTTTCAATCATGGGCGAAAGTTGCTGATACTTGCTAATCAGTTTTTCAAAAGCTTCAGTATCTAAAGAAACAACGCTCTCTACGTCATCATGACCAGTTAGTGACTCTACCGCTGCCTGGTACATGAATATATGTGTCACAAATGTGACGTGTGATGGATGATTTTGGGGTGGCAAGTCAAGTTCTGCTTTAACAGTGGTTAGAAACAGCAATGTAACCTGATCTGCCCTGATACCCGTTTCTTCTGCTAACTCTCTAGCAGCGGCGGCTGCAGGCTCTTCCCCTTCATCCATTCCCCCGCCCAGTAAACGGCTAATTCCTTCAGGATAAATCGATTTTTTACCTAACAAAAACTTTCCACTAGGCGTCATAACAACAATCAAAACATGATTTTTCCGTAAAAAGACAGGCGGCACAGAATTTAATTGACGTGACAAAACAATTTCAGACATAGAGCATTTTAGCACGGAGCTTATGGTACAATAAAAACCTTCTTTCAGAGGTAAATTGGTGTCTGAGGCATCCAAGGAGACTGAAAAAATGTGGGTCAGTAGCTCAGCTGGTTAGAGCGTCTGCCTCTTAAGCAGAATGTCGTGGGTTCGAGTCCCACCTGACTCACACACATAGTTAGGATGTGAATACATTTATGAAAAATCCAGTAATGATTGTCTTACTAGTTGTAGTAGTTGCTGTTTTAGGCATTGGAGCGTTTACTCTTTCTCAAGAACCCTCTCAATCTGACTCAACGATTCCAACCGACGGAATGGTTAAGAAGGATGACACGACGATGGAAAAAACTGATGACAAAATGTTGGGCGATAAGCTGATGAGCTCTCGATATCTTGAGTACTCAAACGCAGCTTTTGATAATGCTTCTTCTAATCGTAGGGTTTTGTTCTTCTATGCATCGTGGTGTCCAACATGCAGACCGGCGGATGCCAACTTCAAGGAAAACGAAAGTAAGATTCCTGAGGATGTTACTCTTTTTCGGGTAAATTATAACGATTCTGAAACAGATCAGGAGGAAAAGGATCTGGCTAAAAAATATGCTGTCACGTATCAACACACATATGTTCAAGTAGATGGGACTGGTAAAGAAATTACCAAATGGAATGGTGGACAACTTAACGAATTACTAACTAATATTAAGTAGTTTGTATGAAGTATAACGAGTATAAAGTGCGCACGCATGTTTTTCTCTACCCGGGAATGGCGGGCTGGCACTTTGCGATGATTCCCCCAGACATATCTGCAGACATTAAGAAGCAATTTGGCGACAATAAACGAGGCTGGGGTTCTTTGCCAGTGAATGTAACTACGGGCAAGACAACTTGGAAAACATCTATCTTCCCAGACAAAGAATCAGGCGGCTATCTTCTTCCGCTTAAGGCGGATGTACGCAAAAAAGAAGGCATCAAAGCCGGTGCAACAATCATCTTACTTATTGAGATACGAGTCTGACACTGCAAGCTTCTTCTTGACCAACTTGTATTTAAAGCTAATGCGACTACAATATGCTTTGCAGCAAATCTTACTCGACTTAAATATTCAGGAGATGGGATTGTGGGTATCCACATATCTTTGCCCGCAGTGCTTCGCAAGAAGCAGAAGATTCAGGCACCGAGCACAAGCGGGCCGACCCAATGTGTGCGCGTCCATGTGGACGTGACCAACGTCACTGGCTGCCAGTGCACCCGCACACTAGAGCTGCCCAAAAAGTAGTCGATTACCAATCAGCAATCCGCTGAAAAAGTGAGCGACTGCAGAGTCATTAAACCGGAGGTTAACTCCGGTTTTTTCGTGCCTTGAAAGTTGAATATGCAATACTCGTCGTCCTATAGTATAATGCTCAGGAAATGGTAGGCAGTCTGTCCTCCTAAACGGGAGGGATCGTGACAGAAGTTTTGAGCGTGTCAGAGAGACATTCTTTTTTGACGACGGTGGGTGAGCAGTATCCTGTCCCCTCCCGTCATCAAGTTGATATCTCTGACCTCATCAATGCACAACGGCAGCCAGTCATGGCTGCTGCAGGTTTAACAAATTATAAATCTACGGTCACTCTGACCTACTACCAAGGTAGTAAGGGCAGAGCTGTGCAGGTACTCCAACGACTCCCTGGTGAGAGTCGCGGGTTATTGCTGAGTTTCGACTTTGACGGGCCCCGGACGATCTTTAATGATAGGTTCGTCAGCTTGGCAAAGTGGTTACCACTTTCACCGCAGCATTTGCTCGACGTAATCAAGCAACAAGCGCCTCAGGGGCTATAACACTTTAATGTACTGTAAAGGATGGTTGCCTACCATTTCTTTACTTTAGATGATAATCTTGACTATTAAACGTAGATGCAGCATAGTCTAGAGATTATGTTAACCGAACTTCTTCAACCAATTATTGACTGGCTACATACGTTGGCTCTGTACTTACCGGTGCCATGGTTTGTGGCAATTGGTGCCTTAGTTGAAGAGCTAGTGGCCCCTATCCCCTCGCCGCTCATCATGACATTGGCTGGATCGTTAGCTGGCTCGATGCAGCAACCTGTGATGTATTTGGTGCTATTGGCTATCATCGGAGCCTTTGCTAAAACTGTTGGCAGTTATGTTTTGTATGTATTAGCTGATAAAGCAGAAGATCTTGTTGTCGGAAAATTAGGAAAATTTGTGGGTGTTTCACACAAGGAAATTGAGTCCATTGGTAAACATTTGAATAAGGGCTGGCAAGATGACATCATCATTTTCTTGTTACGCGCCGTCCCTATTATGCCGACTGCACCAGTTTCACTGGTAGCTGGAGCGCTTAAAATTAAGTTGAAAACGTATCTGCTGGCTACTTTTCTGGGAAATATAGTTCGTAGCTTTTTTTATCTCTATCTTGGCTATTCTGGTATTGCTGCCATTGAGACAATCAATGAAGGCTTAGACGGTGTTGAATCGATCGGTTACGTAATTTTGTTTGTGGGTATCTTAGCTCTTGCCTTCTTCATCTATCGCCAGCGTGAAGAAGGGGCTGGTTTTAAGTTGTTGGATAAGTTTGGTAGCAAGCAAAAAAAGAAATGACCTCACTTGGTACTACTTTTACCCCCCGTCATGCTGCATGGTTAGGCCTAGATCCCCTGGCAAGTTTTAAAGACTGCCTAGAGTGGCCAATCGAGTATATTCGAGTAGGTGCCTACTGGGATGAGATAGAGCCCAAAAAGGGTCAGTATAACTTTGCACAGCTACTCCCCTACTTAACCTCGGCTGAAAAATCATCTAAAAAAATCATCTTGGTTGTAGGAGCCAAGGCACCGCGGTGGCCAGAGTTTTATCTTCCTTCCGATGTAACTGGCACACTTGAGACGGAAGAAAACCAACAACGACTGCTCGATTTAATTTCAGCTGTAGTAACTGAGTGTGGCAACTTTAGCTGCATCTCGCATTGGCAGTGCGAAAATGAACCACTTGACCCTAGCGGACCAGATGAACTTACAATCTCATTAGAATTCCTTAAGCGAGAAATTGAGATGATTCGCTCCTTAGATAACCGGCCAATTATCACAACAGTCTGGGGTAATGATCTTACAAACCGAGGCCATTACCGGACCCTTGAACCGTTGGCAGATATTATTGGCATAGATCTGTACTATCAACAGTTTACCGCTCGACTGCTGGGACGAAATTATTATCGATCCCCGGCAGACTCGGACGAGACAATTAAAGATTGTATTAGTACTTTGTCCAAACCGGTATGGATCACCGAGCTTCAGGCAGAGCCCTGGGAAAAAGATGAAGATGGCTATAGATCTCCACAACCCAAAAGTATTTCGCCAGAGCTACTCAAAGCATATTGTCAAAGAGCGGCAAAGCTAGGTGCTGGAGTAGTACTGTTGTGGGGCGCGGAGTACTGGTTATGGAGAAATGCTCAGCATGACAATAGTTACCTCACTATACTTCAAGAATTGGCGGATGGCTAAGTTGCGTTAACGGTGAGTGGAAATGCTTTTATGACAAGTCGCTGTGAATCGAAAAAACCAGTACAGGTGTAGATAGTAACGACCTCGTACTCCGTCGGTAAAACAGTGGTGATCTCTGAAGGCTCAACGACCGAAATATCCTTTACTTCATACTGAATCACCTGACCCTCACTCGTACTTAAAGTGACAATGTCCCCTACTTTTACTGTGTGAAGCCCACCGAAAATCTGTCTTTTGTTATGACCATAGATCACAATGTTGCCCATTTCTCCTGGGTTAGCAGATGAACGTAAGTGAGTGGCTGTGTCATTTGCAACTTGCCAGATACCGTCTTTAATTTCTCCTGCAGTAATAGGCAGCTCGATTGCAGCACTGCTAATGCTGACAGATGTGGCTGCTGCTCGTCTATTTTCAATGGTGTAGTTACTGATCGGTACTGCTCTGAATGACAAAATTGTCTGAGCGTAGAAGTAATAGAAGACTGCACTCAAACAGAGTGTCAGACCTATCGCCCACAGGAGCAACCAACTGAGTGGTGTCAGCTGGTACTGGTTTATCCAGGACCAGCCACG